>NZ_JBCGFQ010000017.1:0-104054 GCF_040984075.1 Pseudomonas sp. I2 | reverse complement strand
CGGCGGCGCGTATCGCGCGCGTGCTGACCAACGACCCGGGCACCGGCGTGATGCGCCACGCCGACGCCGGCTATCAGATCGCTATCGACTGCGCCAAGGAGCAGGGCCTGGACCTGCCGATGATCACAGGCAAGCCGTGAGGGCCACTGTCATGAACCAGCACAACTCTACGCCAAGGCCATTGCAGGGCATCCGTGTGCTCGACCTCAGCCGCGTGCTGGCCGGCCCGCATTGCACCGCGATGTTGGCCGACCTGGGCGCCGAGGTCATCAAGTTCGAAGTCCCTGGCCATGGCGACGACAGCCGCCACCTGGGCCCTTTCGGCGCAGATGGCCAGAGCATCTACTTCGGCTTGATCAACCGTGGCAAGCGCAGTGTCGAACTCGACTTCAAGGCGCCGCCCGACCTGCGCCGCTTCCATGAGCTGGTGGCCGACGCAGACGTCGTGGTGGAGAACTTCCGCCCCGGCGTGACGCAGCGGCTGGGCATCGATTTCGACAGCCTCAAGGCGCTCAACCCCCGGCTGATCTATGCCAGCATTTCCGGGTTCGGCCAGAGCGGGCCGCTGTCCGCGCGCCCGGCCTACGACATCGTTGCCCAAGCCATGTCCGGTCTGATGAGCGTGACGGGTTTCCCGCAGACCGGCCCGACTCGCAGCGGCGAAGCCCTGGGCGATCTATGCGCCGGGGTCTATGCCGCCTGGGCGATCAGTTCGGCGCTGTTCGCCCGCGAGTTCCACGGGACAGGCGCGCAGTACCTCGACGTGGCCATGTTCGACGTGCTGGTCAGCCTGCAGGTGACCGGCCTGTCCAACCTCTTCGCCCGTGGCAGTGCACCGGGCCTGGTGGGTAACCGCCATCCGGTCTCGACACCCTTCGACACCTACCGTGCCGTCGATGGCCTGGTGGTGATCGCGGTGGCCAGCGACAAGCTGTTCCGCCGCTTGTGCCACTGCATGGCGCACGAGGCCCTGGCCGATGACCCACGCTTCGTCGACGACGGCTCGCGCACCGCGAACGAGGCGGCACTGAAGGCGCAGATCGAAGCCTGGACAGGCACTCGCAGTGTCGCGCAGATCTGCGACCTGCTGCTGGACGCCGGCGTACCCGCCTCCCCGGTCTGGAACCTGGCACAAGCCACCGGCAGCGAACAGGCCGAAACCCGCCAGTTGCTGGTGGAGGCTGGCGTGCAGTCGCCCCTGGTCCCGCAGCCGATCTTCTTCAACGGCAACAAACCCCACGCCACCTCGCCCGCCCCACGCCTGGGCGAGGCCAATGCCCTGTTCGGCCTGAACCCCACTGGAGAATGAAGATGAACTTCGAACTGGACGCCGCGGAGCTCGCGGTCATCGAATCTGCCGAGCGTGTCGCCCGCGAGGTGCTGCAGGTCAACGCCCAAGGCTACGACGAGGCCGAGGCCTTCTGCGCCGGTAGCCTCAAGGCCCTGGGCGAGCTGGGCTTCATGGGTATCAACCTGCCCGAGGCCTACGGCGGCCTGGGCATCGGCAGCCTGACGATGAGCCGTGTGGTGGAGGCGGTGGCGGCCGCCTGCGCCTCCACCGCCTCGGCGCTGACCGCGCACTTCCTGGCCACCGACTCCATCCTCATCGGTGGGAGCGAACCGCAGCGCCAGGCCTGGCTGCCCCGCGCCGCCACCGGCGAGCTGCTCGGCGCCTTCGGCCTGACCGAACCTGCCGCCGGCTCCAACCCAGCCGACATGCGCACCCGCGCTATCCAGGAAAACGACGGCTGGCGCATCCGGGGCAGCAAGCACTACATCACCAATGCCCGCGAAGCCGACTTCATCGTGCTCTACGCCAAGACCGACGCCGACGCAGGCCACCACGGCATCAGCGCCTTCCTCATCCCCAAGGGCACCGAGGGCATCACCTTCTCCAGCCCGGAGAAGACCATGGGCCTGCGCGGCAGCACCATCTACGAGCTGGCCCTGGATTGCTGGCTGCCCGCCTCGGCCCTGCTGGGCGAGCAGGGCCAGGGCTTCAAGACCGCGATGGAAGTGCTGGACCGCGGCCGGGTGGAAGTGGCGGCGATGTCCCTGGGCATCGCCCGCGCAGCCCTGGAGTACAGCCTCGGCTGGGCCCGGGAACGGCAGATCGGCCCCAAGCCCCTGGCCGCCTACCAGGGCACCCAGTGGCGCCTGGCGGACATGCACACGCAACTGCAAGCGGCGCGCCTGCTGACCATGCAGGCCGCGGCTCGGCGCGACTCGGGCGAGCGTTTCAGCCTGGAGTCGGCCACCGCCAAGCTGTTCGCCGCCGAGGCCGCCGGCTTCATCACCGATGCCGCCCTGCAACTGCATGGCGGCTATGGCTACATCCGCGACCTGCCTCTGGAGCGCTTCGTGCGCGATGCGCGCATCCTGCGCATTTTCGAAGGCACCTCCGAGGTACAGAAGATCATCATCTCCCGCGCCGTACTGGACGCTGCCCGCAGTTGAGGCGACCGGCCTGGGCGGTAGTGGCCGCCCGGGCCTGCAGGGCATCCGTTGCATAACAACAATAGAGGCGCCATGGCCAATGGCGCCGCAGGAGAAAACCCTCATGTCTGGCAAGTCCCTCATTGAAACGCGCTCTATCGACTACATCCCCGAGAGCGAACGGCACGGCCGCCTCTTCAGCCAGTTCACCCTGTGGTTCGGCGCCAACCTGCAGATCACCGCCATCGTCACCGGCGCCCTGGCGGTGGTGCTGGGCGGCGATGTGTTCTGGTCATTGATCGGCCTTTTGATCGGTCAGGTGTTCGGCGGCATCGTCATGGCCCTGCACGGCGCCCAGGGGCCGCGCCTGGGGCTGCCGCAGATGATTTCCAGCCGGGTGCAGTTCGGCGTGTTCGGGGCCGTGATCCCCCTGGTACTGGTCTGCATCATGTACATCGGTTTCAACGCCACCGGCACGGTACTGGCCGGCCAGGCCATCGGTCGCATGGCCAACGTCAGCGACACGGCGGGCATCCTCGTCTTCGCCGCCGTGATCGTGGTGCTGACGGTCTGCGGCTACCGGGTGATCCACCTGTTGGGACGGGTCGCCAGCGTGCTCGGCCTGGTGGCCTTCGCCTACCTGTTCGTGCGCCTGCTGTCGGTGAGTGACATCGTCACCTTGCTCGACAACCGCCACTTCAGCTGGAGTACCTTCCTCTTGGCCATTTCGCTGTCGGCCTCCTGGCAGATCGCCTTCGGCCCCTACGTCGCCGACTACTCGCGCTACCTGCCGAGCGCGACCTCCCCATTGCGTACCTTCCTGGCCGTCGGCCTGGGTTCGGTGCTGGGCTCGCAAACCTCCATGATGCTCGGTGTATTCGCAGCCGCGCTGGCGGGCGATGCCTTCTCCGGTCATGAGGTGAGCTACATCGTTGGCCTGGGCGCCAGTGGCGTGATGGCGAGCCTGCTGTTCTTCAGCGTGGCCTTCGGCAAGGTGACCATCGCCACCTTGAACGCCTACGGCAGCTTCATGTGCATCGCCACCATCGTCAGCGCGTTCCGCAGCCGCTTTACCGTCTCCCACGGCCAGCGCCTGCTGTTCGTCCTGTGCATCGTCGGTGTCTCCACCAGCCTGGCGCTGGTCGGCCAGCACGCCTTCCTCAGCGCGTTCAAGTCGTTCCTGCTGTTCCTGCTGGCGTTCTTCACCCCCTGGAGCGCCATCAACCTGGTGGACTACTACTTCATCACCAAGGAGCGCTACGACATCCCCGCCCTGGGCGACCCGGATGGCCGCTACGGACGCTGGAACTGGGTGGGTATCGGTACCTATGCATTCGGCGTGGCGGTGCAGATGCCTTTCATCGCCACTGGCTTCTACACCGGCCCACTGGTGCAGCACCTGGGTGATACCGATATCTCCTGGCTGGTGGGCCTGATCCTGCCGGCGCTGGTCTATTATCCGCTCGCCCGGCAATGGGCCCGGCGCCGGCCGCATTCGCATGGCCAGGACCTGGGCCAGCAACGCTGCTAGCGAACACGGCTTGTCGCCCCGCCGGGGCGGCAAGCCCGATCCCTGCCCCTTTCGACGACACACTCCAAGCCCCCATGAACAGCCGCTCAAGATTCGCCCAGCCGACCGGCACGCAGGAACGCCTGCACCTGGCGGCCGTGGACCTGTTCACCGAACAGGGTTACCAGAACACCAGCCTGCGCGACCTGGCCGCCCACCTGGGCATCGGCGCGGGATCACTGTACTACCACATCGAAAGCAAGCAGGCCCTGCTCTTCGACCTGATCGAGGAGTGCATGAGCGACCTGCTCGGCCTTACCCGGGCAAGGTTGAAGAACGTCCAGGGCATGCGCCCCCGCCTGCGTGCCTTCGTCGGCGCCTTCGTCGAGTTCCAGCTCGGCGAGCGCAAACGGTTGCAGCTCATGCTGCGGGAGCGGCGCAACCTGACGGCCGAGCAGCGTCGCCTGCTCGGCGCTCTGCATCATGAATACACGCAGTGCCTGGCCGCCATCATCGGCCCTGTCACGATCCACGGGAGCCTTGAAGGCCCACGGATGAAGTGCTTCACCCGCGGGGTCATCGGCATGCTGGAAAGCCTTCCCGACGTCGAGGACATCGAACCGCCCCAGCAGGTCACCGAACAACTCACCGCGATGATCCTCGGCGCCGCCGCGAGCATCAGCTCAATGGGTGGCGATGCCAGTACTCGCGCAGGTGCTCGATGAACGCATTGATCTTGTTCGTCGCACGCCGGGTACTCGGGTAGACCGCCAAGCCGGTCTCGGCCACGCTGGCACCGGTGCTGGTCGCGGGTTCTGGCATGCCATGCCCGAGTGCATTCGCGGTCCGGCAGAGCGAGGCGTAGGGTGTGCAGCCGAGACTCGTGAGTACCCCTCCCTGGGGATCAAGCCGGCTATCGACCAGCCATGCGCCGACGGTACTGCCGGGTACGCAAGGCGTTGGCCAACTGCTGCACCACCAGGGCCCACCAAGGTGCCACCTGTGGATTGGGTGCCTTGTTCTCGCTCAGCCTGCGCAGCTGGAACTTCACCACCGCCATGTTGCCCAGCGAGGCGAGGGCTTTGTTCTTCCATCGGATCGGCGGGAGCTGGGGCACGGTGTCCTTGCCCTCCTGCCAGCGCCGAGGCAAGGCGGGATCGATCGCCAGGGCCGTACCGATCCCGACCATCTGCACCCCACTCTCGATCACTTGCTCGGCTATCGAGCGTCGACGAATACCGCCGGTCACCATCACCGGCATCTTCGCCACCGCTCGAATGTCGCGGGCGAACTCCAGGAAATAAGCCTCCCGCGCCAATGTCCGGCCATCCCGGGCTTCGCCCTGCATCGCCGGTGCCTCGTAGCTGCCGCCGGAAATCTCCACCAGGTCGACCTCGAGCGCATTGAGCAGGCGCACCACCTGCTTGGCCTCGTCGGCACTGAAGCCACCACGCTGGAAGTCAGCTGAGTTGAGCTTGACGGCCACGGCGAACCCAGGCGAGACGACCGCCCGCACCGCCTTGACGATGTCCAGCAACAGGCGCGCGCGGTTTTCCAGGGAACCGCCCCACTGGTCCGTCCGCCGGTTGCTCAGTGGCGAGAGAAACTGGCTGAGCAGATACCCATGCGCGGCATGGATCTGCACACCGGTAAAACCGGCCTGCTCGCCCAGCCGCGCCGTATTGGCGAAACGGCGGATGACCTCGTCGATGAGCTCCGGCGTCATGGCCTGCGCCGTGGCGAAATGCCTGGACATGCTGCCCAGCGCCAAAGGTACCGCGGAGGGCGCCCAGGTCTTCTGCCCCAGGTTGGCCTGCATCTGCCGACCGGGATGATTGATCTGCAACCAGAACTGCGCGCCCTGCGAGCGCCCGATCCTCGCCCATTGGCGGAACGTGTCGAGGTGCCGCTCATCCTCCAGCACCACGCCCCCAGGGCCGGTCATTGCACGGTTATCGACCATGACATTGCCAGTGATGATGAGCCCGGCTCCACCGTCCGCCCAGGCCTGGTAGAGACGCATCAGCCGGGCCGAGGGCGCGTGGTCGGCATCGGCCATGTTTTCTTCCATGGCGGCCTTGGCAATGCGGTTCGCAAGGGTCGAACCATTGGGGAGGGTCAGGGGGCTGAACACGTTCATCGGGAGTACCTCAAGGTGATCGTGTTCGGACAGTAGCCTTAAAGTTAACTTTAATGTCAATGCCTTGACTGCAGGGCAGTCGGTCGACTCGCAAACGACTTGGCCAGGACGGCGAATGGCGGGACCTTCCGGCCACGCGTGTTTCGCCGGCCAAGACTACGGCGTTCATCCAGTACGAATACGCCAACCATGATTTACGCCTGCAAGCCATGCGGCTCGAGAGCTACGACGCCGGCTTCAAGGTGGGCGTGCCTTCAGGTCTTCCAGGCCCGGTAGGCACGCCGTGGACCCATGCCAGTCAGTCATCATTTTGGGGTTGCCTTGCAGCCCCAAGGGGCGTAGGTAGCCCTTGCGATATACCTGAACGCAGCGATTGCGCACTCGACAAGCTCACTCGCCCTGGACACGTTAGAGCACCTCGGCTCCTTGCCCAGGATGGGCCATCTCCAGCCACTTCAGTTCATCCTGAACAATGGATCCTCCGGGTTTATCTGCCAAAAGCTGGCCATCAGCTCACTGACCCGCTGCATTTCACCCGCCTGGCGCAGGTACCCCACCAGCGCCAGCAACGCTTCACGATCAGCCGGGGCCTGGCGCAACAGCTGCTCCAACATGTCGATGGCCTGGGGTCGTTGCCCCGCCTCTGCCAGGGCAATGGCCAGGACATAGCGATAGCGTGTGTTGTCCGGCTCGAGCCGAACCGCCTCGTTGAAAGCGCTCAAGCCCTCCTCGCGCTGTCCTTCGCGAACCAGAAGAAGACCGAGCGTATGGTGCAGCAGGGCCGCCTGCGGATGCTGTTCGATCCCTTTGCGCAAGAGCTCACGCCCTTCCTCGCCACGCGCATTGTTCGCCAGCCACTGCACCAAGGCCACCCGGGCTGGCAGGAAATCTGGATCGCGCCTTAGCGCCGTGCGCAGCCTGGGCTCGACGAGCTCCAGGCGCCCATCCAACTGGTAGAGCTGCGCCAGGTTCACGTTGGCCTCCGCTCGATCGACCTGGGCCAATTGGGCCTGTTCGTACTCACCGATGGCCTGCTTCCAGGGCTCGGCATAGGGGCCTAGTTGAGCCTGCGCATCGCCCAAGGCATAGGCCGCGCTCAGGCGCACCGCTTGCACCGGGTCCGTCAGCAAGGGCCCCAGCGCCGTCACCCGCTGCGTTGCCGGCAACAACGCGGCCATCGCCTCGATGGCCGCCACGCGAACCTGGGGCTCGCGGTCACCCAGGCTGCGCTGCGCCTGCTGCAAGAGGCTCCAGGCAGGGTAGCGTGGCAGTTCGTCCAGTAACGTAGCGCGCCGAATGGCAGGCAGATCGTCGCGGGCAAGCTGCGTGCGCAAGGCCTGCATGGCGCCAGCCTGCCCACCCCGAACGAGCGCCAAGGCCTCGCTGTAACCACCATCGCGCGGCTTTGCCGTGGGATACCAGGCCTGAAACTGCTGGACAAGCTGCTGGCTATCCATTTTCGCATGGCAGCCAAGGCAGGCATCCTGCGTTCCCAACCGCAGCGCCTGCGCAGGGTTGGGCACGCTGAAGCTGTGATCATGGCGCAGGTCATTGACCATGTAGAGCTTGCCGGGCATGTGACAGGAGGTACAACGTGCCGCCGTGCTGCCCGCCGCATGGTGATGGTGTGTCGGCGACTGGTAGTCCTTGGCCAGGAGTTCCTTGCCCGCTATCTCAGGTCGAGCCGGCTGCCCGGCAGGGTTGTGGCATTGCAGGCAGGTGAGATCGCCGTCGAACTTCAACGTGCCGGAATGAGGGTTGTGGCAGTCGCTACAGGCTACCCCTGCAGCGAACATCCGGCTCTGGGTGAAGGAGCCGTATTCGAACACTTCGTCTTTGATCTGGCCGTCGAGCTCGTACAGGATGGGCGTCAGCCGATTCGGCAGGTAGTCGTCCATCAGTTGCAAGTGAGCGCGAAACCCATCGCCCAACGGTGAGCGGCGGGAATGACAGCGCGCGCAGGTTTCCACCTGGGTGCGATTGTCCGTGGCACGCAGGCTCTTGGTGAAACCTGCGTGAGGTTGGTCGTCGGGCTGTTGGGCCCAGAGTAGGTGCTTCGAGGCCGGGCCATGGCAGCTCTGGCAGCCGACGCCAAGCGCCTGCCAATGGCTGGCAAAGCCGTCGGTCGATGAATCGAAATGACGCTTGAAGCCGGTCGTGTGGCATTCAATGCACATGAAATTGGCGTTCTGCTGGGGCTTGGTCCAATGCAGAGGGCTGCGAAAATCCACCTTGTCGTCCGGGTAGAGGTGAAACCAGGCCTTCTTCTGCGTATCCCAGGCAACGCCTAGCGCTTGCAGGTGCCCCTTGTCGGTCTGCAGCAGGTACTGCTGCAGGGGCTCGACGCCAAAGGTGTAGGCCACCTTGAAATCGGCCGGCTTGCCATGGGCATCCGGCGTATTGACCCAGTACTCGTCGCCTTTGCGGAAAAAGCGCGTGGTTTCCTCGCCGTAGCGATAGCGAACGTCATTGAAATCACCCAGCACGTTTGAGGGTATCGCGGCCTGCATGGCCCGTTGATGGTGCGAGCCTCGCCATTGTTCGCTTTGTTCGACATGACAACCTTGGCAGCGGGCTTCGTCGACCCACTCATCGGAGTCCGCCCAGGCGTGCCCTGCACACACCAGTACCCACAACACGCTGCCCAGGCCCCTCCCCAGGAGGCCAGCTGTGCGAGCCTCGAGGACATGGGGTGAAGTGACGTAGCTAGGGGGCTTGCGCGGCATCCAGGCGAACCTTGTCGATCCAGGGGGAGTGTCAGGGCGTCGAAACTAACAGATTCTCGACAGGCGTCCATGAGGGCATGCGCGGGGTATGAACCTGCCTTGGCCAAGCAAGCCTTGCACGGCATGGGCTGGCAGGGACTGTTCGCGTTCTGCGAATTCTCAGTTTGCCCCGTCCCCGCTTGTTGCCCCTATACCCACCGATTAACGTGCAAGGGTCTGCGACTCTAACCCGTTGGCACGACGCACCTGGATAAGACCAAGAAAAAGGTAGCCCATGATAAGAACGTCTCGAAAAGCCCTTGCGCTTCTCTTCCCCTTGCTCTGCTCGGCATGGCAGGTCCAGGCGGCCACGCCGGAACGTCCGAACGTGCTGTTGATCGTCGCCGACGACCTCGGATTTTCCGATACCCAACCCTTCGGTGGCGAAATTTCCACGCCCACGCTGCAAGGCCTGGCCGATGAAGGCGTACGCCTGACCAACTTCTATGCCGGACCGACCTGTTCGGTGAGCCGCTCGATGCTGCTGACCGGGGTGGACAACCACCAGGCTGGCCTGGGCACCATGGCCGAGTACCTGCAACCCGAACAACAAGGCAAGCCAGGCTACGAAGGCCACTTGAACAAGCGCGTCGCTACCTTGGCCGAGCTGCTGGGCACTGCGGGCTACAACACCTTCATGACCGGCAAATGGCATTTGGGCGCCACTGCGCAAAGCAATGCCGCGGCTCGCGGTTTCGAGCGCTCCTACACCTTGATGCCGGGTGGTGCGAGCCACATGGACCAGATGCAGATGTTCCCGGGCAACTACAAGGCGCGCTACTTGGAAGATGGCAAGGACGTCACGATCCCGGACGACTTCTACTCCAGCGATTTCTACACCGATCGCCTGCTCGGCTACTTGAACGGGAATCGCCAGTCCGGCAAACCCTTCTTCGCCTACCTGGCCTTCACCGCGCCCCACTGGCCATTGCAGGCGCCGGACGAGTACCTGGCCAAGTACCAAGGCGACTATGCCAAGGGTTATGAGGCCCTGCGTCAGCAACGCCTGGCGCGCATGATCAAGCTGGGTATCCTGCCGCCTGGCACGACGGCCAACGATCCACTGAAGGATGTCTTGCCCGCCTGGGAAGACCTGACGCAGCAGCAACGCCAGGAGCAGACCAAGGCCATGCAGATCTATGCCGCCATGGTCGACAACATGGACCACAACATCGGTCGTGTCATCGAGCACTTGCGCAAGACGGGCGAGCTGGACAACACCTTCATCCTCTTCATGTCGGACAACGGGCCGGAATCCTCGACGGCCGAATCGCTAGGCACGACGGAAGACCATAACGGGATCAAGGACTGGGTCGACCAGACATTCGACAACAGCCCGGCGAACATGGGCCGCAAGGGCTCCTACGTCACCCTTGGGCCACGTTGGGCGCAAGTGGGCGCGACCCCCTTCCCCTACTTCAAGAGCTTCACGGCCAAAGGCGGCATTCAGGTTCCAGCGATCATTCGTTACCCGCAGGCGATCAAGCCTGGGGAAATCAACCGCCAGACCCTGCACGCCACCGACTTCGTGCCCACGATCCTGGAGCTGGCAGGCGTGAAGTACCCCGCCCAGTACCAGGGCAACCCACTGCTGCCCTTGCAGGGCGTCTCCATGCTGCCGGCCCTGCAAGGCAAGCCGGTGGCCGAGCGGGCCCTGGGCTGGGAGTTCAACGGACGCCGCGCACTGTACAAGGGGCAATGGGCCGCGCAGATGCAGAAGCCCCCCTACGGGACGGGCAAATGGGAACTGTACGACCTGAACAAGGACCCGGCCTTCACGCATGACCTGTCCAGCCAGCACCCTGACAAGGTCGCCGAATTGTCGGCCGACTGGGAAGCCTACGCCCGGGACAAAGGCGTGGTACCGGCACCGATCCGCTACAAGTACGGGCAGATGACCTGCCTGTTCACTACCTGCATTCAATAACCCTTCGGCTTAACCAATGGCAAGAACGCCCGCATGGCCTATGCCATGCGGACGGCTCTACTCCTTTGCAACGCCTGTTATACGAAGCAACGGCCGCTTGCGCCCGCCAAAACTGATTCCAGAAGAATAAGAGATGAAAATCATGAGAATACTGCACGCAACGACCAAGTACCTGCTGGCCACCGCGGTCAGTCTCGCGCTGAGTGGCCCTGCGGCCTGGGCAGCTTCAACGCCCCCCGATGCCAAAATCCGGGTGCTGTTACTGGGTACCAAGGGCGGCCCTTCGCTACTTACACCCAAAAGCCTGCCGCAATCGACCGTGCTGATGGTCGGCGATGATGCCTACTTATTGGACGCAGGCTATGGGGCCAGCCTGCGTTTGGTCGAGGCCGGAATTCCATTGCGCAACATTCGGGGCATCTTCATTACCCACCTGCATAGCGATCATGTGCTCGATTATCCCTCCGTGCTGATGAACAGCTGGGCCACCGGTCTGAAGACTCCAATTAAGGTGTTCGGTCCGCAAGGAACCCAAGCCATGACCCAGCATATCTGGAAGGCGTTCGCCACCGACATCGACTTGCGCATTGCTGACGAAGGCAAACCCGATCCCCGCAAGCTTGTCACGGTAGAGCAGTTTGAAGAGGGTCTGGTCTATAAGGATGACCATTTGCAGGTCACAGCACTTGCTGTGCCGCATCCGCCTTTCGACAAAGGGCAGGCCTACGCCTTCAAGTTTGAAGTCGGAGGGAAAACCATCGTGCTTTCCGGAGACACTAACTATTACCCACCGCTCGCAGAGTTCGCCAAGGGCGCCGACTTATTGATCAACGAGGTCGTCCACGTCGAAGCGGTGGAGCGGTTGGCAAAACGTGTCGGGTACGGTCAAAAGTTCGTCGATGCCGTGATTTCCCATCACGTGACGGCTGAAGATGTAGGGCGTATGGCCAGCAGCGCAGGTGTTAAAAAACTGGTGCTCAGTCATTTCGTCCCGGCAGACGATCCGCTCCTGGGGGACGAAGATTGGCGGGCAGCGGTCGCGAAGACTTTTGATGGTGAGATCGTGGTAGGTCACGACGGAATGGAAATTCCATTCACCGATTGAGCGAACCATAAAAGGCTCGCTTGCTCCTTATGACGCCATGCGGGAGCGGCGAGCCTCCTGCTCTAAAAGCCAATAATCATAAGAACCTTACTATGCCCCAGCCAATCGTATACAAAGGTCCCTTATTTGCTGCGACCAGTTGTTTCTTCGCCCCCCTCATCTTCTCTGTTGGTCTGGCTCATGCCAAACCCTCTGAACTGCAGCTCCCCTTGCGCCCTGGGTTACCACGTTGGCTGGAAGACTATCGCGTCCTCGACGCGGCCCATGAACCAGCACCCTTCGACTCGCTGCGCTACCATCGGCTGTCCGACTCGGCCTGGCTGCAGCTCGGTGGCGAGGTGCGGTACCGCGCCGACGCGGTCGACGAACCGGTGTTCGGACTTCGCGGTATCCAGGACGACTCCTTCCTCATGCAGCGCCTGCAAGCCCATGCCGACCTTCATCTGCTGGACGGACGGTTGCGCACCTTCGTACAACTGGAGAACACCCGCACCTGGGGCAAGGACCTGCTTTCGCCTACCGACGAAAGCCGCAACGATGTGCACCAGGCGTTCATCGACGCGCGCTTCGATTTCTCCCCCGCCAGCTTGACCGCCCGGGTCGGGCGCCAGGAAATGGCCTACGGTGCGCAAGCCTGGGTGACCTATCGCGATGTGCCCAACATACGCTTGGCCTTCGATGGCCTGCGGCTGAGCCTGAGCGGGCAGCAAGGCGCCAAGCTGGATGCCTTTGCCGTGCGCCCGGTACGGGCCGACGGCGACGACTTCGATGATGGCTCGAACAACAATGTGAAATTCTACGGGCTCTACGCAACGCTGCCGCTCGACAAGGTCTGGAACATCGACCTCTACGCCTTCGGCCTGGAGACCCAGACACGCCGCCTGGCAGGTTTGAGCGGCGCCGAGGATCGCTACACGCTGGGCACGAGGATCTTCGGCAAGCAAGGCCCTTACGACTGGAGCTGGGACCTGGCCGGGCAGTTCGGTGACATGGCCGGGGCCAGTATCCGTGCCTGGGGCTTGTCCACCGATACCGGCTACAGTCTCGAAGGCTCCTGGCGTCCGCGTCTGGGCGTCAGGGTCGACATGGCCAGCGGCGATCGAAACGCCGACGACAATCGCGTCGAAACCTTCGACCCGTTGTTTCCGCGCAATGGCGTCTACGGCGAGGCGGTACTGACCACCCTGTCCAACGTCATCATCGTGGGACCGGTCCTGGCGTTTTCCCCCTGGCAGGATGTGCGTATCGAACCTGGCGTGTTCAAGGTGTGGAAACAAAGCCCGGACGACGCCGTGTACCTGCCCAACATGGTGGTCGCCGCCGACCCTGCGCAAAGCTCGGGCCGGGACATCGGCACCATCTTCCGGGCCAACGTGCGCTGGCTGGCATCGAGCAACCTGACCATCGATGTCGACTACAAGTACTACGACGTAGGCAAAGCCATACGCAGTGTCGACGGGAAGGACAGCCAGTTCATTTCCTTGCGCAGCACGTTCCGCTTTTAAGCGAAGAAGGCCAGCGCACGTTGGACGTGGCTGGCCTTTCAATCCCGTTGGACCGGAGCAGGTGGCTGGCAGACGTCAGTCACTCGGCGCAGGGACAAGCACCACCTGCCCTTCCTGCACATGGCAAGCGACAGGCTCCAGCTTGGCCCCCGCGCAGGGCCCATCCACACAGACCCCATCCTCGAAGCGAAACATCGCCGAGTGATGGGCGCACATGATCAACTGCTGCTTGTAGGTGCAGAACTCGCCAGGGTGATAATCCAACGGGACGGAAAAGTGCGGGCAGCAGTTGCGGTAAAGCCACACCTTGGGGCCCTGTCGCACGGCCACCAAGGCCTGCGGTCGCCCCGCCCATTCGACGCTCAGCCCCTTGGCGCCACCGTCGGGGATGTCTTCGACGCTGCAAAGGGTCACGGCTTCACACACCATGCTCATAACTCCGGATTACCCAAGCCCCAACTCCAGGGCCGCACTTCCAGGCACTCGAACAAGCCGGCCTGGACATAGGGGTCGTCTGCCACGAACGCTTGCACTTCCTCGATCGAGGCCGCCTCGACGACCAACAGCGTGCCATTCATGCGTGCGCCGCCCCTGTCCCACGTCGGCCCCCCGATTCGCACCACGACGCGATGCTCCCCAGGGCGACGCAGATAGAGACGGTGTGCAGGACGAACACGCTCGCGCACATCCTGCTGCCCGGGTTTATCCGTGGCGTAGACGGTAAAGTACTGGTTCATGCTGGAGTCACCGGCGGCAGGACGAAATCGTAGTGTGCGTGGAACACCGCCCCCTCGATACCGAAGGGGCGTGCAATCGGATCATTGGCAGGCAAAGGGGTATAAGCGATACGCAGCGATTCCTTCACCCCGAATACCGCATCGGAGTCGAGGTAGGGATCGTCATGGTTGAACAAGTGCGTCACCAGGGTTCGATGCCCGGGGGCCTCGACCATGAAGTGCAGATGTGCCGGCCGCCAGGGATGACGGCCGGTCGCGGCGAGCAGTCGGCCGACCGGGCCATCCGTAGGGATCGGATAGCTCACGGGCAGGATGGTTCTGATGGCATAGCGGCCCTGTGCATCGGTTCGGTAGCGGCCCCGCAGGTTCGTGGCAGGCTGCTGAGTGTCCTGGCCGGAATACATGCCGTTCGCGGCCGTCTGCCAGATATCCAGGACGGCATCGGGCAGGGGCTGCCCATTGGCGTCGGTCACACGGCCCGTCAACAACGCAGGCTCACCCGGCGTGAAAGCCATGTTTTCGCCATAGGCCCGCTCGGGCATGCCCTCGATGTAGAACGGGCCGAACACCGTGCTTTCGGTGACCTGGCTGTCGCTGCGGTGATTGATCGCATCGACCAGCATGGACAAACCGATGACATCGGACAAAAGAATGTATTCCTGACGCACCAGGCCGTCACACATCTGGCCGGTCGCCGTCAGAAACTGAAGGCCCGCGAGCAGCTCCCGTTCGGTGAGCTCGACTTCCTGGGCAAAAGCATGTGCGTGACGAACAAGGCCTTGCACGATTTCACGTAGGCGAGGGTCTGCTGTCGCAGCGAAACTGGCGACTGCCCGCTCGGTGATGGCGGCTTCCTCAGGGGTCTGGATCATTGTTATTGAATCCCTGGTTGAAAACGAAAACGAGCGCTCGAATGAGCGCCCGGTTGGCAGGATTTGCGTCAGGCTGGCGCCAGCCCTGCCCTGGCGCGTTCGAGTAGCGCCTGGATGGGGCCGCGCTCGAACGGACGCGGGTTGTAGTAGGGGCTGTCGCAGGCGATGCGAGCGGTTTCGGCAGGCCCCTCAGGCGGGAACCCGATGGAAGCCAGGTCAAGGGGTATGCCCAGCTTGCGATTGAGCGCATACAACAGCGGGCCGACTTCGGCGGCCTCTGTGCCGCCGAGCGCCCGGGCCGCACGCTTGAGCGGCGCTTCGGCGGCCTCGCGGTTGTAGTGGGCCGAATGCGGCAGCATGATCGCGTGAGCCTGGGCATGCGGCAGGTTGAAGGTGCCGCCCAGGGTATGGCAAAGCTTGTGGTGGATGGCCATGCCAACCGACCCCAGGCAGATCCCGGCTAGCCAGGCACCATACAGCGCCGCTTCGCGCGCGGATTCGTCCTGCGGGTTGGCGACCACCGCCGGCAGCGACTCGGCCAGCGCGCGAATCGACTCCTCAGCCATCAAGCTGATCACCGGGTTGGCGTCCTGGGCATACAACGCTTCGACCGCATGGGCCATCGCGTTCATGCCCGAACAGGCGGAAATGTCGACCGGCAGCGTATGGGTCAGACGGGGGTCATAAATGACCGTCCTGGGCAGGACCCGGCTGTCTCGGCCGGTCTTCTTCAGGCGGTTCTCGGTCACCCCCCAGATCGGCGTCATTTCCGACCCCGCATAGGTGGTCGGGACGGCCACGATAGGCAAGCCAGAGGTCAGGGCAATCGCCTTGCCCAAACCAATGGTCGAACCACCGCCAACCGCGACACAGCAATCGGCCCCCAAGCGCTGGGCTTGCTCCCGGGCGGCCTGCGCGACCTCCAGGGGCACGTGCATCACGGCCTTGGGATAGACCCCTGCGCAGCGATCGCCCAGCAACCTGGCGACCTCATCGCCCATGGCCTGCTGCTCCGGCGTGGTGAGAATCAGCGCCCGCTTCGCGCCCAGGTGCTGGATTTCCTCTGCGAGCCGCTCCAGTGCGCCACTACCGAATACGACGCGGCTGGGGTTGCCCTGGTAGATAAAAGCGTTCATGTGCAATACCCCTCAACGCTTGAAGTGTGGGGGGATGGTGGCATCGACGTTGACCCAGACCGAGTGCGCCTCGGTGTAGTCATGGATCGCCTCGAAGCCCATTTCACGGCCGTAGCCGGACTGACCCAGACCGCCAAATGGGCTGCCTGGGCTCACCCGCTTGTAGCAGTTGATCCAGCACATGCCTGCGTGGATCCGCGCCGCCATCCGATGGGCACGCTGCAGGTTCTGCGTCCACAAACCGCTACCCAGCCCATAAGGCGTGCCATTGGCGATGGCCAGGGCTTGCTCGTCGGTGGAAAAACGCAGCACGGTCACGAACGGCCCGAACACCTCTTCCTGGGCGACACGATGATGCGGCTGCGCCTCGACCACCGTCGGCTCGACATAGTAGCCGTCCTGCAACGCCGGGGCCGTTGGCGCACGCCCGCCGGTGAGAATCTTGCCACCTTCTTCTTCGGCCACGGCGACGTAGGACAGCACCCGGTCGCGGTGCAGTGCCGAGGTCAGTGGCCCCATCTCGGTATTGGCATCGAGCGGATCGCCCAGGCGAATCGACTTGGCCAGGGCAATGAACTTCTCCAGGAAGGCGTCCGCGATGCGTTCGTGCAGAATCAACCGCGAGCCGGCGATGCAGGCCTGGCCCTGGTTGTGGAAGATCGCCCAGGCCGCGCCGTTGACCGCGGCGTCGAGATTGGCATCGTCGAAGACGATATTGGCACCCTTCCCGCCCAGTTCCAGTTGCACGCGCTTCAGATTGCCCTGGGATGCCTCGACGATCCGCTTGCCGGTAGCGGTCGAACCGGTGAAGGCGATCTTGCCCACATCCGGGTGATCGGCCAGACGCTGGCCCGCAGTGTGGCCGTACCCCGGCACCACGTTGACCACACCATCCGGGAAGCCGACCTCCTTCATGAGCTCGGCAATCCGCAACGTCGACAACGGGGTGATCTCGGACGGCTTGATCACCACGGTGTTGCCGGCAGCCAGCGCAGGCCCCATTTTCCAGCTGGTGAACATCAGCGGGAAGTTCCACGGGACGATCTGCCCGACCACGCCGATCGGCTTGCGTTGCACATAGTTGAGAAAGCCCGCTTCCACCGGAATGACCGAACCCTCGATCTTGTCGGCGATGCCGCCGAAGTACCGGAAGCAGGCCGCCGTGCGTGGGACATCCAGGTTGCGCGTGTCACGAATGGGATGGCCTGTGTCGCGGGACTCCAGTTGCGCCAGCTCCTCGGCATTGGCTTCGATAGCGTCGGCCAGCTTGAGCAACAGACGGCCACGCTCAGCGGCGGACAATGCCGCCCAGGCTGGGAACGCACGTTGCGCGGCGGCGACCGCCAGGTCGACATCCTCGGCCTCGGCCGCCGCGATGCGGGTAATCAGCGTGCCATCGGCCGGGCACAGCACATCGATCTCGGCACCGTTGACCGCAGGAACGAAGCGACCATCGATGAACAGTAGGTTTTGCATGATCAACACTCTCCCTACACCGCCTCATAGGAGACGGCGTGGCTTGTAGAACAGGTCAGCTCGAAGGGCTCAGAAATCCACGGGGTACGGCTTGAGCTCACCGCTCGCGTAGCGCTGTGGCAGGTTCGGGGTAGCGTTCTCCCAGACCAGGAGCATCGAGCGCTTGGTCGAGTAGCCCTGGTGGCGGATATCGGCGGGCATCGCCGCGATATCACCGGCACGCATGGTCAGACGAGCGCGTGGAGTACCATCGTCTTTATCGCCCACATCCCAGATGATCTCGTCGGACAATTGCATGAACCATTCGACACGGTCGTTACCATGGAAAACCGGGAGGATGAACTCCTCGGTGGTCGGGCAGAACAGGCTGGCCTTGCAGACAGAGCTGACCGAAGGGTTCCAGGTCACGTCAGAACGCGACAGGTACTTGAACAGGTTGATCGCGTGCAGTTCGCCTTCGAAACCCTCGGCGACATGCACCTCTGGCTCGTCCTGGGCAACATCCTGGAAATGACGGTTGACCGGCAGGTCGTTGCGCAGCGGTGAATCGCCAGGCAGGCCCGGCATGCGCTTGGTCGCGATGCGAAAGCGCTCGATGGCTTCAGGGTTGTGACCGTGTTTGCGGCCAAAGGCAGTCCCGGTCTCGTCTGGCGCGGCGAACGGATCGAAGTTCTCGTTCGTCCAGTCGTGCAGAATCGCCTTGAAGGTCGCCATGATCTTCGGCGTCTCGAACTGCTCGACGTAGTCGACACCTGCATCGCGCAGGACGCCATTGAAGGTACCGGCATACATATCGACTTTGCCGTAATGGTTCTGGGTACCGATGACCGAGTCGAAGTTCACCCAGCCGTAGAAGAATCCCCAGGCGACATCGCGCATCATCGCGCGCAGGAAGGCGTCCGCCGGGATGAGGTGCGATCGGGTCTGCCCTTTGGCCGGCCACTCGATGCGAGCGAAGTATTCATCGCGCGAGAGCGTGAACGCTCCCAGTCGGAAAGTACGGTAGCCAGTCACGTTATCGGGAGCGCTGGCGTCCACCTCATCGATCGGAGCCAGGTTCGGTTCGAGGGTCTCAAGCATAGCCATGTTCGGGTCTCCTTGTTCTTGTCAGTCCGGATGGGTTACTTCAGGCAGATCTCGGCCCATTTCTCTACCGAGAGAGGGCCCTGGATGGTCTGCTGAATCAACACGCCAGGACGCGAGCTTTCGAAGCGGTAGGCACAACCGGCCGGCAACAGGGCCTGATGGCCGCGACGTAGGAGGACGTAGCCCATGGGGCGGCCCTTCGGCAAGTCGCCTGCAAGCCGGGTACCTTCCTCGCCTTCGCTCAATGGCTGGTCGAGCTTGAGAAAGTCGATGCGCACCTCCCCGTCCATGCAAATGGCGAATTCGTCATGGGCACAGGTGAACCAGGGCGAACGACCTTCGGCGCGCAGCACCTCGATGACATAGCCAAGGTTCAGGCCGACGATGACCTTTTCATAGGGCTGGGATTTTTCAGCGACTTCGAACACGTTGGAGAATGCGTAATGGCGAGCATCGCCCTTGACCAGCTCGATGGAGCCCTTGCGGTAATTCGCCAGGGACCCGAAGACAGTTTGGTAGGTAGCACTCATGCCGGTTTACCTTTGTTGTTGTAATCGTTGAGTCCAAGGTAAATCCCGAGGGGATGTTCAACAATCCCACATCCACCGACCTCAGTGTTTGCGAAAATCGAACAATCCCGGTGCCCGTAACAGGCTTGCCCGCCCCGTCATCCCACGTGCGAACCCGCCGTCAGCGTATCCAGCCTCTCTCCAGCAAAGGCTTGTCCCAGGCGGGTTCGTCGCCAATGCGCTCGAAGAGGAAGTCGATCAGGCTGCGGACCTTCAAGGCATTGCGCTGGGTGGCCGGGAATACGGCGGAAAAGTTGAACGATGCCAGCGAGTAGTCGGTGAGCAGCGGCACCATGCGCCCACTGAGTAGATCGTCACTGACGATCAACGTCGGCAGGCAGACCAGGCCCTTACCGGTCAGCGCATAGTCGCGGAGCAAGTGCACCGAGTTCGAACGGACCTGGCCCTGCATGCTCAGCTCGATGAGCCCCCCGGCATGGTGAAACTGCCAGCGGTTGCGGGTGGGGTACCCCTCGTACAAGGCGATCCGATGCTCGAGCAGGTCTTGCGGCCGCTCAGGGATACCGTGGGCCTGAAGGTACTCAGGGGTCGCCATGAACAGGCGACGCACGCTGAAGAGCTTGCGTTCGATCAGGGTCTCGGCCTGGGCGGGGAACATCTGGAAAGCGATGTCGAAGCCCTCTTCGATCGGGTCGACGACGCGGTCGTTGACGATGACATCGACTTCGATGTCTGGATAGCGCTCGGTGAACTCGGCCAGCAAGGTGCCAAAGCGATTGATGGCAAAACCGGGCAACATTTGCACCCTGAGCTTGCCGACCGGCTTGGCCCGTTGATCGCGCATCTGTTCGGTCAGGGTATTGAACCCCGCCACCATGTCAGCGCACTCTCGATAGAACGAGGCGCCAACCTCCGACAATCTGACGTGCCGGGTACTGCGATGAAACAGCGGCGTATTGATGAACGCTTCCAGTTGCTGGATACGGTGGGTGACCACGGATCGAGTAACACCGAGCTGCTGTGCGGCGCGAGCGAAGTTCCCGGTTTCGGCGACCCGGACGAACGCCTCGATGCTTAACAGGCGATCCATAGCGGCTCCCTATTCTTGTAGTTATTGATAACACCGCCCCGACAGAACGTGGAGCATGTTCCCGAGGCCAGGCGCGTATAGGCTGTACCGAGGGCTGTTCAGCACAGGCTAGGCGAGTTGGGCGGACTTGATTGGCGTTTTCCTAGCTGAGGGCTAACTGAAGAGAGCGGCCCAAAGTGCCCTAGCCAAAAAATAGTACATCAAGACTTGAACAGGCCCCTTCGCAACCAGGCCCTCAAGGCTTGATGCGCTTCAACTCCTCCAGCAAACCCAGCAACTGTTGCATTTTTTCCTCTCCGAACTGCTCCTGGATGCGCTGATAGTTGCGTTCCATGCCTTCGCTCATGGATACGAAACACTGCTGCCCTTTCTCCGTCAGGGTCACCAGCAGCCGGCGCTGGTCCTGCGATGACTTCCAACGCCGCACGAGGCCTTCGCGCTCCAGCCTGGCCAGCACACCCGTCATGCTCGGTTTGAGGATGCACGCCTGGTGCGCCAGTTGATGACTTTCCAGTTCGCCCTGCAACCGCAGGATGCGAATCACCCGCCATTGCTGTTCGGTCAGGTCGTGCTCGTTGAGCAAGGGGCGAAAGAACGCCATCGCCGCCTCGCGGGCTTGCAACAGGGTCAGGGTCAGGGACGGTCTGGGGTCGGCCATTGACTTCACACGTAAAAGGGAAAGCCCGCAGATTAGAGTCGTCGGCAGGGGTACGCAAGTATCCAACGGGCCGAACACACCATTAATTTATTAATAAAAAAACGAAATCGCACTGAGGGCTTCGCGCACGAGCGGCTCTTTCATTGGGAATTCACAAAAAAATCTTCACAAAAATTAAGATAATATGTTAACAATTTAACAACGAGGCGAACCTCATCGACACCTACAAGAACAAAAAAGGAATCACTCATGCCCCCCTACTGCCTGCGCGCAGCAGCAACGAACGGCTTGTGCATCATGCTTGCCCCGTTGAGCGCCCATGCCGATTTCGTCCGCGACAGCAAAGCCAGCCTGGAGCTGCGCAACGTCTACATCAATCGCGACTACCACCAGGCCAATGCCCCACAAAACCTGTCCGAGGAATGGGCCCAGGGTTTTGTCCTGCGTATGGCGTCTGGCTACACCGAGGGGCTGATTGGCGTGGGGGTCGACGCCTTGGGCAAACTCGGCGTCAAGCTCGACGCCAGCCGCGATCGGCGGGGTACTGGCCTGCTGCCCTATGGCACCAGCCAGGAGCCGGTGGATGACTACAGCAACCTGGGGCTGACCGCAAAACTGCGCGTGTCCAGGACCGTGCTGAAGGTCGGCACCTTGCAACCCCTGCTGCCCGTGGTCAGCTACAACGATGGCCGCCTGCTGCCTTCGACCTATTCCGGCGCCCTGCTCACCTCGCACGACATCGAAGGCCTTATCCTGAACGCAGGCCGGTTGAAAGAAGAGAACCTGCGCGACGCCTCCAGCAACGACCCTATCGGCTATGCCGGCGTCGAGAGCGACCACCTGGATCTTGCCGGTGGCACCTATGCGGTCAGCCCACAGTTGGCCGCCACCTATTACGTCGCGCAGATGGCGGACATCTACCGCCAGCACTTCGTTGGCCTGGTGCATGACCTGCCGCTGGGCGAAGGCATGAACTTGCGCAGCGACCTGCGTTACTTCGACACCCAAGAGCAAGGCGACAAGGCCCTGCGCGCGCCCACCCGCGTGGACGGCGGCAAGATCGACAATCGCTTTTTCAACGGCATGCTGACCCTGACCGTGGGTGCGCAGAAATTCGCCGTCGGCTACCAGAACCTGTCAGGCGACGGCGACTTCCCGTTTCCCGGTCGCGATCCCTACTCGATCAACCTGGTGACCGCCAGCGTGTTCAACAAGGCCGAAACCGACGCCTGGCAGGTGCGCTACGACTACAACTTCGCAGCCATGGGCATCCCCGGCCTTACGTTCATGACCCGTTATGTCGATGGCCGCCACGTCAACACGGCAACCGTGAAACACGGCCGCGAATGGGAGCGCGACACCGACCTGGTCTACACCGTGCAAAGCGGGCCGCTGAAGAACGTCAACCTGCGGCTGCGCAATTCGAGTTTCCGCTCCAGCAGCGGCCTGACCAACGACTTCGACGAAAGCCGCGTGATCATCGGCTACAGCCTGGCACTGTGGTAAATGGCTTGACGATAGTTAATATATTAACCATAACGCGACCGGCTCGGCCGCACGCCCCACCCCACTTGTTTCCAACAATAAGAGAACCCACTCATGGCATTCACCCTACGCTCCGCCCTGTCCACCCTGCCCCGCGCCGTGGCGCTGGCCACCGCCTTGTCGTTCGCCAGCGGTGCAGCCCTGGCAGCGCCCCAGCCAGACGCCCAGCCCCCCAAGGTGCGCCTGATTCTGCTGGGCACCAAGGGCGGGCCGTCGATGCTCGCCACCGAGAAGCTGCCGCAATCCACCGCGCTGGTCGTGGATGACGATGTCTACCTGCTCGATGCCGGTTACGGCGCCAGTCTGCGGCTGGTCCAGGCCAAGCTTCCACTGGCCAAGCTCAAGGGCGTGTTCATCACCCACCTGCACAGCGACCACATCGTCGACTACCCGGCGGTGTTGATGAACAGCTGGGCCAGCGGCCTGAAAACCCCGGTCGCTGTCTATGGGCCGCCGGGCACCACCGAGATGACCCGCCATGTGTGGGAGACCTTCGCCATCGACATCGGCCTGCGCATCAAGGACGAGGGCAAGCCCGACCCACGCCCACTGGTCACCGCCCACGACATCGACCAGGGCGTGGTCTTCCAGGACGACCGCCTGAAAGTCAGCGCCTTGCGCGTGCCGCACCCACCGTTCGCCGATGGCGAGGCCTTCGCCTACAAGTTCGAGGTGGGCGGCAAGACCATCGTGCTGTCGGGTGACTTGAACTACTTCCCGCCCCTGGCCGATTTCTCACGCAATGCCGATGTGCTGATCAATGAAGTGGTGCATGTCCAGGCGGTCGATCGCCTGGCTGCGCGCATCGGCAATGGCAAGACCTTGGCCAAGGCGATCATCAGCCACCACGTCACCGCCGAGGACGTTGGTCGCGTCGCCGCCGCAGCCAAGGTGAAAACCCTGGTCCTGAGCCACTTCGTGCCGGCTGACGACCCGAGCATCACCGATGCCGACTGGCGCGCCGCCGTGGGCACGACCTTCAAGGGACCGATCATCGTCGGCCATGACGGCATGGAAATCCCGTTGAGCGACTGACCGCCAAGCCCCGGCCGCCGCAACGGCGTGCCGGGTGCTTTCTTGTTGCCGGGGTAGCGGCTGAAGCTGGCCGAGCGTGCAGGGTCAAGGGCTTGCTTACATGCCTGCGCCAGGTTGAATTGCAGCATTTGCTGGATGGCCTCGGTACGACCGGACCATCTCTAGGTGGGGGCAAAAGTTTTGCACAGCAAAAAGGGCGACCCTCTCGGATCGCCCTTCTCGTGCCCGGAAACCGGGACTTTTGTTTGGTAGGCACAATTGGACTCGAACCAACGACCCCCACCATGTCAAGGTGGTGCTCTAACCAACTGAGCTATGTGCCTGTCGTGTGGCGCGCATATTAAGGGGGATTCAAAAGGCTGTAAAGCGTTTTTTTCAAAAAAATCAAAAACTTTGCGCAGGTCCTTGCAGCCCATCGCCGGCAAGCCGGCTCCCACAGGTTGGTGCACCCCTGAAGTTCAGCGCCATCCCTGTAGATGCTGCTTCAGGCAGCATCCTCGACCTGCAGGCGCCCTACCCGGTCCGACCGCCCGGGCAACTGCCCAGGCCAATGGCCGACATGACTCGTCGAAGTTCTTGTCCACCGTCCACTGCGGCGACTTGAACTGGTACTCGCGCACCGAGCCTTCGTTGAACAGCGCGTAGCCGGCCATGTGCTCCAGGGCCTTGTCCTTGGCGATGTGGCGGCCGCCGCTCTTGAGTACCACGGCCATCTCGCCTTCGTAGTCCAGGGTGTCGGAGATACGTGGGCGGATCAGCGGCTTGTTGTGCACCGTCAGGCTGCTGTTGAAGCGCGGGAACAGGGTCGGGTAGTCCGGCTGGGCGTAGGGCGATTCCTTGGTGTGGTCGGCGTAGTTCAGACCGACGCAGATGATCTTGCCCGGCTTGCTCATCAGCGGCAGATAGTCCTGCTCGCCGAGCTCGACCAGCGGCCCCTGGGCCTGGGCACCGTAGGTCGCCAGGTCGACGCCGCGCTCGAGCAGCGACTCCAGCGTCTGTTCCCCAAGAACCTTGACACCCTCGGTGGTGCGAACGCCCAGCACGGGGCGTGCCTTGGAGAGTGAAGCGAACGTAGCGCATGGGAAGACCTCTTGTTGTGGTTCGTAACCCTGCGGAGGAAATCCGCGACATCACCCGCACCCGCCTGCTCATCGAATGCCAGGCCTTGGCCGAATCGATCCGCAATGGCGATCTGGAATGGGAAAGCCAGCTGATCGCCGCCCATCACCGGCTCGATCGCCTGCCCATCGTCGAAGGCTCGGAGCGGCTCATGAAGCCGGAATGGGAAAACGCCCACGAAGTCTTCCACCAGGCGCTGATCGCCAATTGCCGCTCCCCCTGACTGTTGCGCCTGCTGCGCGACCAGACCGCACGCGACCGGCTGCTCTCGCTGCACTACACCGACGGCGCCATGCGCGATGTGCCCGGCGAGCACTGGGCCATCCTCGAAGCTGCGCTGGCGCGAGATGCCAACAAGGCCTGCGTGCTCGCCCATGAGGCGCTCAAGCGCTGAACCCCGCCGTAGTCGAGCCTGGGGCCGCTTCGCGCCTCGTCGCCGGCAAGCCGACCCACAAAAGAATCGTAACGCGTTGATTTAGCTGGGACCTGTGGGGAAGCAGGCTCCAGCTAAATCAATAGGCTCACTCGTAACCTGTCGCCTCAGGCGGCGCTCGCCGTTGCCAGGTCAAGCGAACGCGTTTCCGGGGCCATCTTCCAGGTAAAGAACAGGCCCACCATGGAGATGCCGAAGGCCACGATCATGGTATTGGCGATACCGATCGAAGACAGGGACATCGGTACCAGGTAGGTACCAATCGCCGCACCGATACGCGACAGGGAGGTCGCGAGGCCGACGGCCGAACCCCGTACTTCAGTAGGGAAAAGCTCGTTTGGATAAACGTACTGGAGTACCTGCGCACCACCGATGAACAGCGCGTAGCTGCCAAACAGTGCGAGGGTCAACAGGCCGGCGGCGTCTGGATACAGGCCAAGCAACAGCAGCGCCAGGCCGGACCACAGGAAACTGTGGATGAGCATGTTGCGCCGGCCCAATGGGTTGATCAGCTTCACACCGAGCAGGCAGCCAAGGACGAAGATGATGGTGATGGCGACAGCCCCCCAGGCTGCCAAATCACCGGTCAGCCCCATGGCCGAGAGGATCTTCGGTGCAAAGGCATAAATGGCGAACTGCGGAATGATCGAGCAGGTCCAGAAGATGCTGACGAAGAAGATGCGCTTGCCATAGTGGGAATGGAACAGCGACCAGACCGATACCCGGCGCTCGGCCACAGGCTCGGGCAGGTCGGCGATCGAGAAGGCGTCGCCATAGACTTTCTTGATCACCTGATCCGCTTCGGCAGTACGGCCTTTGCTCAGCAGCCAACGGGCGGACTCCGGCGTGCCGGCACGCATGATCAGGAACAGCACCGCCGGCACCACCGCGCTGGCCAATGCCCAGCGCCAGGCTTCAGGGCCCATGCTGCGCAAGATGAGCTCGCCAGCCACATAGGCGACCGCCGCCCCGACGAACCACATCATCACCAGGCTGGCGAGGATGGAGCCGCGCTGTTTCCTGGGCAGGAACTCAGCCAGCAGCGAGGTGGCCAGGGGATGGTCGGCGCCAATCGCGATACCCAGCAACAGGCGCAGCGTGATCAGTGCGGCCGCGGAGGTGACCCAGAACTGCCCGAGTGAGAACACCGCAAGCGCGACCAACACGAGTACGTAAAGCGTTTTCCTGCCGAGTTTGTCGGTGAACAGGCCGCCGACGAAGCCGCCGAAGAACATGCCGATGAGCGATGCCGCCGCGACCATGCCTTCTTCGAAGACGGTGAGCTGCAGCGATTGGCTGAGCTGGACAAGTACTACGCCAATGATGCTGAGGATATAACCGTCCAGGAACGGAGCACCTGAGGAATAAACGGCCAGTTTCTTGTGGAAACTGTTAAGGGGGGCATCTTCTAATGAAATCTTATGATTATTGGTCATGTCTTGCTGCCTCGGTTTCTTCTCGCTGCTGAACTACACTTCACGCATGACACATGGCGTCGTACGCTAGTGAATAATGTTGTTATTGTTAGAGACTGCCGTATCGTGCCGCTCACCTTCGTGAGGGCCTCAAACTAATTACCCGGCCGAAGCCAGGCACTCCCTGGCCGCCAGCCAAACAATCTGGAAGTGCCTTGATTATTCCTTTCACCACAACGTTCAATCATGTGTACCCGTTGACTTGAAGTTCACCGGGCACTTCGCCACATGACAGCTTCAGATTAAGCTCGCATGAATATAAGAAATAGAAGGATTACCTCAAAGAATGCGAGATCTCGGTCATCACCTTGAGCGGGTAATCCTGGGGCTGCTTTGCAGCCCCGGGGGCTGACTCAAGCCAACTGGTAGGTGGTCTTCACTCGGGTGAAGAACTGTCGGGCATGGGTGCCCTGCTCGCGCGAGCCCAGGCTCGAGGCGCCGTTGCCGCCGAACGGCACGTGATAATCCACCCCCGCCGTCGGCAGGTTGACCATCACCATCCCCGCCGAGCTGTTGCGCTTGAAGTGCTCGGCATGGCGCAGCGAGGTGGTGACGATGCCGGCGGACAAGCCAAAGGCCGTGTCCTCGGCGGCCGCGAACGCCTCGTCGTAGTCACGCACCTTGAGCACGCTCACTACCGGCCCGAAGATCTCCTCGCGGTAGATGCGCATGTCCGGCGTGACCTCGGTGAACAGCGCCGGCGTGAAGAAGTAGGCACCCGCCTCGTTCTCCACCCGCTCGCCACCGCATACCCGCTTCGCGCCTTGCTCCACGCCGCTGGCCACGTACGACAGGTTCTGCTCCAGCTGGCGGCCGTCGACCACCGGGCCGATGTCGGTACTGGCCTGCAAGGCGTCGCCAACCGTCAGCGCCCGGGTGCGCTCGGCCAGGCGGGCGACGAAGGCATCATGGATGCCCTCGGTGACGATCACCCGTGAACTGGCAGTGCAGCGCTGGCCGGTGCTGTAGAACGAGCCGTTGAGCGCAACCTCCACCGCCTGCTCCAGGTCGGCATCGTCGAGCACCACCAGCGGGTTCTTGCCGCCCATCTCCAGTTGCACCTTCTTCATGCCTTCAGCCGCCAACCTGGCGATCTGCCGCCCGGTGTGCTCGGAACCGGTGAAGCTGATGCCATCGACCTGTGGCGAGCGGATGATCGTGTCGCCCACACTACGGCCGGGGCCGACCAGCATGTTGAAGACGCCGGCCGGCAACCCGGCGCGACTGATGATCTCGGCCAGCGCCCAGGCCGAGGACGGCACCAGCTCCGCCGGTTTGAACACCACACTGTTGCCGAAGCACAGGGCCGGGGCGATCTTCCATGCCGGGATGGCGATGGGAAAGTTCCACGGCGCGATGATGCCCACCACGCCCAGGGGCTGGGTGAACACGTCGATACCCACGTCCTGGCGCACCGACTGGTATTTCTCGCCTTCGGCACGCAGGGCTTCCTGGGCGTAGAACTTGAACGAACGGCCGGCGCGGTCCACCTCGCCCAGCGCTTCGCGGACGACCTTGCCTTCCTCGCGGGCCAGCAGGGTCGCCAGTTCTTCACGGCGGGCGAGGATCTCGCTGCCGATGAAGTCCAGCGCGTCTGCGCGCTGCTGCGGGTTGCTGCGCGCCCAGACGGGCTGGGCACGGCGGGCGGCGGCGATGGCCTGTTCGGTCAGGGCCTGATCGGCGCGCACGAAGCGCTCGATGACCTCGGCCGGGTTGGAGGGGTTGCGGTTTTCCAGCAGGTCGCTGGCCGCGTCGAAACCGACGAAGGCGCCGTCGACATAACTGCTCTTGATCACGATGCTCATGCGCGCTGGATCCTTTTTTCCGGGGCCTGACTGGCGACGAAGCGGCTGATGTTGTCCACGGCGCTGTCCATCAACTGCTGCATGGCGTCTTCGCTGCTCCAGGCGATGTGTGGGTTGAGGATGAAATCGTCGCGATCGATCAGCTGGAACAGCGGGTTGCTCGGGTGCAGCGGCTCATGCTCCACCACATCCAGCGCCACGCCCCCCAGGCGATCGTTGTGCAGCGCATCGATCAGCGCCGCCTCGTTGACGATGCCGCCACGGCCGGTGTTGATCACCAGGGCGTCGGGCTTCATCAGGGCCAATCGACCTGCGTCGATCAGGTCGTGGGTTTGCGGGGTCAGTGGGCAGTTGATCGACAGCACGTCACAGCTACGCAGCAGCGCGGCGAGCGGACGGCAATCCGGGCCGCTGCGCTTGCCACCGCGGTCTTCGAAGAACACCTCCATGCCGAACGCACGGGCCAGTTCGGCCAGGCGCAGGGCGATCGGGCCGCTGCCGATGATCGCCAGTTGCTTGCCGCGCACATCGCGGATGCGGTGGTCGAAGTAGATGTTCTTGTGCTGCGCCTGGCCGGCGTGCACTTGGCGCATCAGCCGGGTGAAGGCTGCCGGGCGGCGGAACAGCTCGAGGATCATCGCCATGCTGTGCTCGGCCACGGTGTTGGCGGCGTAGCCAGGCACGCTGGCCACCTCGATACCATGGGCCTCGCAATAGTCGACGTCGACGATGTCGCGGCCGGTCAGGGCCAGCGAGATCATCTTGAGCTTGGGCAACTGACGCAGGTGCTCCTTACGCAGCGGTACGCTGCAGGTCAGGGCGATGGTGGCGTCCTTGAGGTGCTCGAGCACCTGGTCCGGATGGGTATAGGCGAACTGCTGCCAGGTGTGCGCGCAGTCAGGCCGCTTGAGACGGGTCGAGGATGCCAGGCCCTCGTCGTCGAGGAAGACGATATGTTCGCTCACGATCTTGTCCTTATTTTTTCTGGGCGGGGACGTAGCCGGCCGGCGCCATGGCCACCAGTTGGCGGGTGACGAAGCCGGCGTCCTGGTCGTGGTCCTCCAGCGACTCCTTGCGCACCAGGGCGTCACGCACCATGTGCGCGCCGAAGAAGCGAAATGGCTCGGGCGGCAGCAGCTTCATCTTCTGGTTGACCAGGCCGCAGTTGGCCCACGCGTCGTTGGCATGCTCGACCAGCGACTTGATGATGCGACTGGCGAACACCGTGGTGGCCACGCCATTACCGGAGAAACCGATGCCGTAGGCGATGTTCTGGTGACGGTCGAGGTAGCCGAAGTTCGGCAAACCCTTCATGGCGCGGTCGATCGGGCCGGTCCAGCTGCTGACCACCGGCACGTCCGCCAGTTGCGGGTACAACCGACGCAGTTCGGCGGCGACCTTGTCGGCGGCCGGCGAAGGCTTCTCGTAGAGGTTGCCGATGCGCCCGGCGAAGGCGAACTGGCCCAGCGGCTTGCCGAACACCACGCGGCCATCCGGCGTGTTGCGCCAGTAGTTGAGCACGGTGCGCGAGTCGGTCATGCACTCGCCGCCGCTCAAGCCGATGGCGTCGAGCTTGGCCTTGACCGGCGCCGTGGCCACCATGTCGCTGGACATGATCGCGATCATCCGGCGCAGCTCCGGGAACGCTGCGCCCCAGGCGTTCATCGCCAGCACCACGCGGTCGGCCTTCACATGGCCCTTGGCCGTGTGCACCACAGGCTTGGGGCCGCGCGCCAGGTGGGTGAGCGGGGACTTCTCGAAGATCTTCACGCCAAGCTTGAGCGCGACGCGGCGCAGGCCGCGAGCGAGCATGGCCGGCTGCACGGTGGCGGCGTTGGGATCATAGATGCCGCCGAGCACCAGCGGCGAGCCGACGCGGCCCTGGATGGTGTGGCGCGCCATCTCCTGGAACGGGTTGACGCCCAGGTTCTGCAGGCCGTCGGTGAGCACGCGCCAGGAATTCAACTGGCGCTGGTTGGTGGCGGTCCACAGCCAGCCGTCCTTGCGGTACTGGGCATCGATACCGTGCTCCTGGCAGAAGCTGCCGATCTCGTCGATGGCCGACTCGGCCGCCTCGCAGATGCGCCGTGCCTCGACGTCTCCGCAGATGGTGCGCAGCGACAGGTACTTGCCCCACCAGTTGGTGGCGATGCCGCCGTTGCGCCCGCTGGCACCGGAACCGCAGCGGTCGCGCTCGACGATGACGATGGTCTTCCCGGGATGCGCCTGCTTGAGGCGGATGGCCGACCACAGGCCAAGGAAACCACCGCCGACGATGCAGACATCGGCTTGAATCGAGTCCTGCAGCGCAGGGGCCAGGTCGCTGTCCAGGTCGAGTGCCTGGGCATACCAGAATCCACGGTACATAGTGAGGGTGCCTCTGAACAGGTTGTCTTGTCGCGACATGATGCTCAGCCGGCACAGGGCACCGATATTACAGTCATGACAATTGATAGAACGGCCACGCCTTTTGTCATGGATTTGCTATTTCCGGCGATTGATAGGACGTGAAGGACGTACAGCTGCGCGCCCTGGCGTCACACGAGCTGTCTCAGACGTTATAGGGCAGCAGGTGCCAGGGGTGAGAAAGTGCCGCTACAGGCCAATGCCGCTTAACTGACGGGCATTGCGCCACAGACAGTCTGTTCGATACCCATAAGCTGGAGATCCCGATGGCCTTCAAAAGAACCATTCATGCTGTCGATACGCACGCCGGCGAGCCGATGCACGTCATCACCGGTGGCGTTCCACATATCCCGGGCAAGACGGTTCACGAAAAGATGCAATGGTTGCGCGAAAACGACGATCAGTTGCGCAAGCTGATGCTGCGCGAACCCCGCGGCTACCCTCCCCTGTGCTGCAACCTCATCGTGCCCCCGAGCCATCCCGACGCCGATGCCGGCTATATCATCATGGAACAGGTCGAATACCCAGTGATGTCCGGTGGCAATACCATCTCGGTGGTCACCGTACTGCTGGAAATGGGCATGCTGCCCATGAAGGAACCCGTCACCGAGTTGATCCTCGAAGCGCCGGCCGGGCTGATCGGCATCAAGGCGCAATGCCGCGACGGCAAGGTCAAGAGTGTCACGTTCAAGAACGTGCCGGCCTTCGCCGCACACCTGGATGCCAAGATCCAGGTGCCCCACCTGGGCGAAGTGACGGTCGATGTGGGCTGGGGCGGCATGTTCTATGCGATCGCCGACGTGCGCCAGTTCCCGGGCCTGGAGCTCAAGCCCGAGCATGGCGGCGAGATCGCGCGCGTCAGCGCCATGATCCGCCAGGCCGCTGCCGAGCAATTGCCGGTCGCGCATCCCGACTACCCTGGCATCGGCATCACCATTTCCCAGCTGTCCGGCCCCACCGACAGCCCGGACGCCGACTGGAAGAACGCCGTCACCGTCGCCTCCGGTGAGCTGGATTGGGACAACCCTTCCACCTGGACCGGTGCACTGGACCGCTGCCCATGCGGCACCGGTACCTGCGCGAAGATGGCGGTCCTGCACGCCAAGGGCGAGCTACCGCTGAACCAGGACTTCCGCCACCAGGGTGTGCTGGGCAACGTGTTCACCGGCCGCCTGGTCGAGGAAACCCGTATCGGCGACTACAAGGCCGTGGTGCCGACCATTACCGGTACCAGCTGGATCTATGGCCTGAATACCTATGTGCTGGACCATGACGATCCGTTCACCGAAGGCTTTGTCGTGAGCGACATCTGGGCGTGAGCGGTCTCCATTCGGGGCTGCTTTGCAGCCCCAGTATCACAAAGGCGGCGCCACTCAAGCCACCGCCTGCGCCCCGGTAATCTCCACCAACGAACCACACATGAACGCCGCTTCATCCGACGCGAGGAACGCCACCAGCGCCGCGACCTCCTCGGGCTTGCCGATCCGGCCGAAGGGCACCAGCTTGTCCAGGTCGGCGATGGTCCTTCCCGAGCGCCGCACGCCAGCCTCGAGCATCGGCGTATGGATCTCGCCAGGGCATACCGCGTTGACCCGAACGTTCTGCGGCGCATAGTCACGCGCCAGGTTCTGGGTGAACGAGGCCACGGCAGCCTTGGTCACGTTGTAGGCGATGTGCCCGGGCGCAGGATGCAGCCCCCACTGGGAGGCCGTATTGACGATAGCGCCGGCCCCCGCCTCGATCATGATCGGCAATACCGCCCGACACAGGTGGAACATCGAGTCCAAGTTGACCGCGAAACTGGTATGCCAGTCATCTTCCGTCAGCGCCAGGAGGTTGCCGCGGCGGTTGATCCCGGCGTTGTTGACCAGCACATCGATCCCCCCCAATTGCCTGACAACCGTCTCCACCAGCGCCCGGCAGGCCTCACCCTGGGCGATATCCGCCGCCACGGCGATCGCCTTGCCGCCGTTGCCTTGAATGGCCTCGGCGACGCCCTGGGCCGCCTCCAGATTGACGTCGCTGACCACCACCGTCGCCCCTTCGGCCGCCAACCGACCGGCGATCGCCGAGCCGATCCCCCCGGCACCACCGGTCACGATCGCCACCTTGTTTTCGAACCTGTTCATCGTCGACTCCTCGATTTATCGGATATAGCTGCCGCCGTTCACATCCAGGGTCGCGCCATTGAGCGAAACCTGGGACGGACGCAAGGTGAAGGCCACCAACTCGGCGATCTCTTCGGGGCTGGCCATGCTCCCCACGGGAATGTCGGCAGTCGCCGCGGCCTCGCCGAACTGGGCGACGAAGCGCTCGGCCATATCGGTACGGACCCAACCGGGCGCGATGGCCACGGCGACCACACCCTCGCCCGCCACGCTGCGCGCCAGTGACTTGGTCAGGTTGATCAGCGCAGCCTTGCTGGCGCCATAGGGCAAGGCGTCGGCCGCGTAGCCACGCTGGGCGGCACGGCTGGCCATGTTGACGATGCGGCCACCGCCATGGATGCGAAAATGCTCGACCGCCTCACGGCACAGGTCGGCCGCCGCGAAGAAGTTCACCTGGAACTCGCGGCGCCAGGCGGCACGCCATTCGGATGACGGCGCGTGCAAGGGAATCTCCGTGCGAATACCCGCGTTGTTGACCAGGCCATGAAGGCGTCCGCCGGCCAGGGCCATCGCTGCCTGCCACAATCGTTCGGGACCATCGTCCTGGGACAGGTCGCCCTGGACGATAAAGCCCTGGCCACCAATCCGCTCGAGCAAGGCTTGCGCGCCCTGCGCGTCGCGACTGTAGTGGATCACCGGTCGGGCACCTTCAGCCGCCAGGCGCTCGACAATCGCCGCACCGATACCGCCGGAGCCACCCGTGACGAGCAATGTCTGGCCAGCCAATGGGCGTGTGGAATCGTTCATCCGTGCTCACCTTCTCTTGATAAAGATGCAAAGGTGCCGCCTCCCTCGCGCGCGAAGACGGCATTCCCGGTTAACGACGAAGGGTTACTTCGCGGCGTTGGCCTGCACCGAGGCCTTGTCCACGAGCTTGTCGATGTCGCCACTGTCGCGGCGCTGCTTGAGGTAGATGTTCAGCACGTCCATGTCAGCCGGGGAAATGTCCCGGCGCACGCCGAACGCGACGCCTTGCTTGGCCAGCGCCGGCTTGGGCAGGATCTCGCGCGCCCAATCGGCGTTGGCCAATGCGAACAGGTGGTTGGTGTCGCTGGCGTCCACCAGTACATCGGCGCGCTTGGACATCACCGCCAGACGGGTCTCGTCCATGCCTGGCAGACGCATGATCTTCGCGTTCCGGATCACCGAGGAGATCGCCTTGTCCTGGGCGGTGCCGGACATGACGGCGAAGGTCACGTCGGGTTTGTCGAGGGCGCCGATATTGTCCTCGATGTCCGTGAACTTGGGGTTGTTCTTGTTCACCAGCAACGACACTTGATAGTCCGTGGCGGGGGTGGTGAATGCCACGGCCAGCGCGCGCTCGGGAGTCTGGTTGAGGGCCATGGCCAAGTCCCACTTGCCGCTCTGCAAGCCGGCGACAAGGTTGTCCCAGCTCGTGTCGACGAAATCGACCTTGACCTTCAGCACCTTCTCGCCGAAGTCCCTGCACAGGTCGACGAAGTAGCCGCTGTAGTCACCCGAACGCGCATCGCGCATGACATAGGGCGCGGCTACCGCAGCGCCACAACGCAGGACACCGGCTTTCTGCACATTCTGCCAAACCGAGGTTTCAGCAGCCTGGGCCATGGATTGGCCAAGTATGGCGCCGCAAAGGCTGGCACCCAGGAAAAGCGGCTTGAGGGAACGGAGCATTTTTGACCTCACTGTTAATCATTGTTGTAGGCAGGAAGGTAAGCGCTGGGTAGTGCACGCCATATTGTGTGCATGGCTGCATACAGATTATGAAGCACACCGGATGCTGTCAACAGGCTTTTTCGAATGGTTGGAATCGGCCTCTCTCGCTCCCCTCGTTTCTTTCCTCGCGCCCTCGGGCCTTCCTTTTGTCCTGGATGGACGGCGCGCCAAGGCAAGCGAATAAATTTTTCCCCACGTGTGTTGACAGTACACTCAAGGCGGCCATAGTCTGAATACAACATTGCACACAACAAGAAGCTCAGCAAAGCACTCATCAACTGTTGATCGACTCTTCTGCCTACAAGAACAAGCTATCGGAGAGAATCAAAATGGCTCAGACCGCTTCCCACAGCGCCTGCGCAGGTGCTGCCAGCCCTTCGCTCCAAACGCCATGGCGGTGGCAAGCGCCCACCCGGGCTGCTAGGCATTTCTGCAAACGCCCCCATGCACCACTGGCCAGGCCCGGCAAGACCGTCGGCCTGACCGACACAGCGCGCACCGCAACCAACGCCGCAGGCAACAGCCTCCCGTAACCCTGAGCCGAGGTGCCGCCCAGTGCGCCCTCGTGGAGACAATCGCGATGAACATCCCTCGTTTGGTGGCAGCCCAGCCACAGGTTTCGCTCGGCCCGGATTCGCCCCAGGGCGGCGACTTCATCCAGTTACGCGACGTGCGCAAGGCCTATAGCGAGCAACTGGTGGTGATGGACCAGATGAACTTGGACATGCGTGCCGACGACCGCCTGGTGATCATCGGGCCATCGGGCAGCGGCAAGAGTTCGCTGCTGCGGGTGCTGATGGGGCTCGAGGGCATCCAGGGCGGCACGATCCATTTCCAGGGCAAGCCCTATATCGATGGCAGCCGCAAGCTGGGCAAGCCGCTGGATGAAACCCTGCACAAGCAGATCGGCATGGTGTTCCAGCACTACACCCTGTTCCCGCACCTGTCGGTGCTGGGCAACCTGATCCTGGCGCCGGTCAAGGTCCATGGCCTGGGCAAGGCCCAAGCCACCGAGAAAGCGCGCGCCTACCTCGCCCGCCTGGGCCTGGAAAACAAGCTGCACGCTTACCCAAGCCAGCTCTCCGGCGGGCAGAAGCAGCGCGTGGCGATCGCCCGTGCGCTGATGCTCGAACCCCGCCTGATGTTGTTCGACGAGGTCACCTCGGCGCTCGACCCGGAAATGGTCATCGAAGTGCAGAACGTGATGATGCAACTGGCCGAGCAGAAGATGGCGATGATCATCGTCACCCACGACATGCACTTCGCCCGCCACATCGCCACCCGCGTGGTGTTCTGCGCCAACGGCAAGGTGGTCGAGCAAGGCCATCCCGAGCAGATCTTCACCCAGCCACGGGAAGCACGCACGCGTGAGTTCCTCGAAAAGGTCGTGCAGTTCGATTGAGGACGCCGTGATGAACTACCAATTCGACTTCCACTTCCTCAACGGCAGCCTGCCTGCGCTGCTGGATGGGCTGAAGGTCACCCTGCAACTGGCATTGGTTTCCAACCTCATCGGCCTGACCCTGGGCTTCGTGCTGTGCCTGATGACCCTGAGCCGCTGGTTCTTCATTCGCTGGCCAGCGCAGTTGTTCATCGAGTTCTTCCGCTGCACACCGGCGTTGTTGCAGATCGTCTGGTTCTTCTACTGCGTGCCGATGCTGTTCGACGTGTTCATCGACCCGATAGCCATGGGCTTCCTGGCCCTGGGCCTGAACCTCACCGCGTTCAACGCCGAAGCCTATCGGGCCGGCGTGCAGGCGGTGCCGCGTGAACACCTGGATGCCTCGATCGCTCTGGGCCTCAAAAGCTGGCAACGCACGCTGTACGTGATCCTCCCGCAGTCGCTGCGCAGCGCCCTGCCGGTGCTGATCACCAACGGCATCGGCACCCTGCAACAGAGCGCACTGGTGGCCATCGTTGCCGTCGCCGACCTGATGTACGTGGGCAAAAGCCTCGCGACCGAAGCCTACCGCCCGCTGGAAACCTACACCCTGATCGCCCTCATCTACTTCGCCCTGTCGCTACCGATCGCGCAGCTGGTGCAGTGGTTCGAACGGCGCCAGGAACTGGCCGGCCAGCGCTGAGGAGATAGCCATGCCACTCGATTTCTCGGTTGTCCTGAACTACTGGCCGGTGCTGCTCAAAGGCCTGGGCCTGACCCTGGCATTCACTGGTGCCTGCGCCGTGCTCGGCAGCCTGTTCGGCTTCGTGGTCAGCCTGCTGCGGCAGCTGAAGCTGAAGCTGGTGCGCCTGCCGCTGACGCTGTACGTGGAGTTCTTCCGTGGCACGCCGCTGCTGATCCAGCTGTTCTGGGTGTTCTTCTGCTTCCCGGTGATATTCGGCCTGGACATCCCGCCCTACGTCTCGGTGCTGATCGCCCTGACCCTGTACATGGGGGCGATCACCAGCGAAACGTTCCGCGGTGCGCTCAAGTCGATCGCCAGCGAACAACACGACGCCTGCACGGCCCTGGGCCTCACCTCCCGCGTCAAGGTGCTCTACGTGGTGTTCCCCCAGGCCTTGCTGCGCGCTGTGCCACCACTGCTGTCGAACGTGGTCAGCCTGTTCAAGGAAAGCGCGCTGATCTCCTCGGTCGGGGTGGCCGACCTGATGTTCGTCGGCCAGAACATTTCCAACAGCACCGCCCGCCCGGTCGAGTTCCTGTCGGCTGTCGCAGTCATTTACTTCCTCGTGGCCTTCCCGCTGACCCGCCTGGTCGGTGTGGTCGAAGGGCGCCTGCTGCGCCGCTACGCCTACTGATTCCCAACAAGGAGACTTCACCATGAAACTCAATGGCATCCTGCCTGCCCTGGTCACCCCATTCGATGCCGCTGGCAAGGTCGATCACGACACCTTGGCCTCGATCCTCGAACATCAACTGGCCGCGGGCGTGAGCGGTTTCGTGCCGCTGGGCTCCACCGGCGAATACTATGCGCTGACCAACGAAGAACGCCGCCAGGTGCTGGCCACGGTGAAGGAAGTGGTCGGTGACCGTGGCACCCTGATCGCCGGCGCCAACGGCGCCTGCACCCGCGAGGTGCTGGAGCAGGTCAGGCAGACCGTCGAGGCGGGCTACACCCACCTGCTGATCGCGCCGCCCTACTACGCCCTGCCCTCCCAGGAGGAACTGCTGGCCCACTACAACACCATTCTCGAAACCTTCCCCGAGATCAACGTGGTGCTGTACAACTACCCGATCCGTACCAACGTCGAAGTCGGCCTGGACGTGGTCGCCGCGCTGCATGAGCACCCGCGCGTCATCGGCATCAAGGAAAGCAGCGGCAACCTGCTGCGCGCCATCGAGATCGGCGAGAAATACAAGGGCATCCAGCTGTCCTGCGGCTCGGACGACCAGGCCCTGGACTTCTACCTGTGGGGCGCCGACAGCTGGATCTGCGGCCCGGCGAACATTTTCCCGGAGAAGGTCGTCGCCTTCCACAAGGCGTTCACCAGCGGCGATATCCGCGGTGCCCAGCAAGTCATGCGCAGCCTGTTCCCGGCCATGGCCAACCTGGAAAGCGGCAAGTTCGTACAGAAGGTCAAGTACGGCGCCGAGCTGTCCGGCTTCAAGGTAGGCAACGCACGGGCACCGCTGCTGCCGTTGACCGACGAAGAAAAAGCCGAGTTCCGCAAGGCGTACGAGGCGTCGCAAGCCTGATGCACTCCCCCTGTGGGAGCGGGCCTGCCCGCGAATAGGCCGGCCCCTGACGACACCGGTATATGGCAAGGGCCATGCCCTTGTGTGCGGGACGAGCCCGCCCCCACAGGAACCCCACCACCTTTTGAAGAGCACGCCTCTCATGAACAACCCGCAAACGTCATCGCAACAGGCCGTGGTCATCGGTGGCGGCATTGTCGGCGTATGCTGCGCACTGTACCTGCAGCGCGACGGCCACCGGGTCACCCTGGTCGACCCTGCCGCGCCCGGCGACAGCACCGCGAAATGGAGCTGTGGCCAGATGGCGGTCAGCGAAGTCATCCCGTTGTCCAAGCCTGGCATCCTGATGAAGATCCCTGGCTGGCTGCTGGACCAGAAAGGCCCGCTGGCCCTGCGCCCCAGCGCGCTGCCGGGGATCCTGCCCTGGTTCATGCGTTTCCTGGCCTGTGCCCGCCCGTCGAAGATCCATGAGATCGCCCAGGACATGGCGCGCCTGACCCAGCATGTCTATGAAGACTATGCCCCTCTACTCGATGCCTGCCCGGACAAGGCTCTGCTTGGCGACCGGCCGATTATCGAGGTGTTCGACTCCCCTGCCGGCCTGGCCCACGAGCGCCCCCACCTGGCCTTGCGCAAGCAGTTGGGCTTTCGTTCCGAGGAGCTCGACGGCGCGCAGATCGCTGACCTGGAGCCGGCCCTGGCTGGCAAGTTCCAACATGGCCTGATGTTCCCTGACTGGCGTGCGGTGAACGACACCGAAGGCTTCATCGCCGCCCTGACCGAAAGCTTCATTGCCCAGGGCGGCAGGCGCGTGCGCCAGCGGGTGGTGAAAATCGATGAAAACCTCGACCAGGCGACTGGCGTGACCCTGGCCGACGGCAGTCGCGTACCCGCCGGCTTGCTGGTAGTGGCCGCAGGCACTGGCGCGCGGGCATTCTTCGACACCCTCGGCGTGAACATTCCGCTGGCGGGTATCGCCGGCTATCAGGCGGTGCTGCCACGACCCGACGTGGAATTTCGCCATTCGGTGATCTACGCCGACGGCGGCTTCTGCTTCGCCCCCATGACCCGCGGCCTGCAGATCGGCGGCACCCTCGAGTTCGCCGGCGCCGATGCCGAGCCCAATTTCAAGCGTGCCGAAATCATCATGGAAAAGGCCCGCCGCGTCCTGCCGCAATTGAACACCCAAGGCATGGAGTTCGGTGTCGGCTACCGCCCGTTCCTGCCCGATACCAAACCTGTGATCGACCGCTCGCCACGGCTGAAGAACGCCCTTTTGGCCTTCGGTCACGGCCAGCTCGGCCTCACCCTCGGCGCTACCACCGGCCGCCTGGTGAGCGACCTCGCTGCCCAACGCAGCCCAACCCAGGATCTCTCTGCATTCAGTGCCCGACGCTTCGCCGTCCTTGGAGGAAACGCATGAACCGCTACGACCAGTTCTACATCAACGGCCAATGGGTCAGCCCCGTCAATGGCGATAGTTTCGAGACCTTCGACCCGAGTGACGAGAGCCTGATCACCACGGTGGCAGCCGGTTGCGCCGCAGACGTGGACGCCGCGGTGAAGGCGGCCCGTGCCGCTTTCGACGAGGGCCCCTGGCCGCGCATGAGCGGCGCAGAGCGCGGCCGTTACCTGCGCAAGATCGCCGATGGGATTCGCGCGCGCCAGCAAGAGCTGGCAACCCTGGAGGTTCGCGACAATGGCAAACCGTTCCCCGAGGCCATGTGGGACATCGGCGATACCGCAGGCTGCTTCGACTTCTACGCCAACATGGCCGAAGCGCTCGATGCCCAGCGTGAAAAACCTGTCGCGCTGTCGGACGAGCGCTTCAGCTCGGTGGCGCGCAAGGAGCCGATCGGTGTTGCCGGGGCCATCGTGCCGTGGAACTTCCCAATGCTGATGGCCGCCTGGAAAGTCGCCCCGGCCTTGGCCGCAGGGTGCTGCATCATTCTCAAGCCTTCCGAGCAAACCTCGCTGACGGCGCTGGAGCTGGCCCGCATCGCCGATGAAGCCGGTCTGCCGGCAGGTGTGCTGAACATCGTCACCGGTTCCGGGTCCACGGTCGGCGCCGCGCTGACCGCCCACCCTGGCGTGGACAAGCTGGCGTTCACCGGCAGCGTCCCGGTGGGCAGCCGCATCATGCAAGCCGCGGCCCAGGACATCAAGAACGTCACCCTGGAGCTGGGCGGCAAGTCGCCCTTCGTGATCTTCGCCGACAGCGACATCGAAGCCGCCGTGGAGTGGATCCTGTTCGGGATCTTCTGGAACAAGGGCGAAGTCTGCTCCGCCACCTCGCGCGTGTTGGTGCAACGCTCCGCGTACGAGCCGCTGCTGGCCCGCCTTGCCGAGGAGGCGCGCAAGATCAAGATCGGCAATGGCATGGAAGAAGGCGTGCTGCTCGGCCCATTGGTCAACCGCAGCCAGTACGACAACACCCTGCAGGCGATAGCCCGCGGCCTGGAAGAAGGCGCCCGCCTGGTATCGGGTGGCGAGCGTCCGGCGCACTTGGACAAGGGGTTCTACCTGCAGCCGACCATCTTCGCCGATGTACCGGAAGACAGCTGGATCTGGAACGAAGAAATCTTCGGCCCGGTGGTATGCATTCGCCCGTTCGATACTGAAGAAGAGGCCATCAGCTCGGCCAACCATTCGCGCTTCGGCCTCGGTGCCGCGGTGATGTCCAAGGACCTGGAGCGCTGTGAACGTGTCGCCCGTCGCTTCCGTGCAGGTATTGTCTGGATCAACTGCTCGCAGCCGACCTTCACCGAGGCCCCATGGGGCGGCTACAAGCAGAGCGGCATCGGCCGCGAGCTGGGCGAGTGGGGCCTGAACAACTACCTGGAAACCAAGCAGATCACGCGCTACGACAGCGAACAGCCCTGGGGCTGGTACATCAAGTGAGGTAACACCCATGCGTTGGAAACAGACCCTGCAACTGGCCGAAGTGCACTGCGAGGGCGAAATCGGCAAAGTCATCACTGGCGGCGTCCTGGGTATCCCGGGCGCCACCCTGCTCGACAAGATGAACTACATCAACGAGGTCGATGACAGCCTGCGCCGCCTGGTGACTCTGGAGCCGCGCGGCTGCCTACAGATGTCGGTGAACCTGCTGCTACCGCCCACCCGCCCCGAGGCCCATGCCGCTTTCATCGTGCTGCAGGCCGACAAGGCGCACCCGATGTCCGGCAGCAACTGCATCTGCGTCGTCACCGCCCTGCTCGAGCTGGGCATGGTGCCGATGCAGGAGCCGGAAACCACCGTGGTCCTCGACACCCCGGCCGGTCTGGTGACCGCCCGCGCCCAATGCGCGGATGGCCGTTGCCTGAACGTCTCACTGGACATGGTGCCTGCGTTCGTGGAGCACCTCGACCTGGCCATCGAGACCGAAGCGTTCGGCACGCTCAAGGTCGACGTGGCTTTTGGTGGCGTGTACTACGCCCTGGTCGATGTCGAGCAGACCGGTTTGTCGATCGCCCCTGAACATGCCCGCGCCCTGGCCGATGCCGGGGTGGCGCTGAAGGCTGTGATCAACCGCCAACTGGCGATCCAGCACCCACTGCTGCCTTCGGTCAACGAAGTGGCCTACGTGATGTTCCGTCATCGGCTGGACGACCGCACCTACCAGACCTGCACCACCCTGCCCCCGGGGCGGGTCGACCGCTCGCCCTGCGGGACCGGCAGTTCCGCCAACCTCGCCACGCTGGCGGCGCGGGGGCTGGTGCAGGCGGGTGACCAGTTGGTGTCACGCTCGACCATCGGCGGGCAGTTCCAGGTCACGCTGCTGGGTCATACCGAGGTGGCCGGCCGCCCCGCGGTACTGCCTCGGGTAACCGGGCGGGCCTGGCTCTATGGCCTCCAGCAGATCGGTGTGGACCCTGACGATCCGCTGGCGGCGGGGTTCATGCTCAGCGATACTTGGGGGGTGGGCCTGGACCAATAGCCCATGCGCACCGTGGTGGGCAGGCGGAGCACGGTGCGTTCCTGCCTCTACTGCTCGACACCCGCCAGGCATGTTTGACGCAGCCGCCATCCCCGCAGCATGCTGCCGGCTACACCGTCGACAAGCACGGCAAGATAACGAAGGCCGCACGCGACCATGGCGCGGTCCAACCGAGAACCGATGATGGCAAAAGACAACGACCTCGAAGGCGGCCCCCGTCGTCACAGCGGCCGCTACATATATGAAGAACTGCGCAAGCAGATCCTGACGTTGAAGCTCAAGCCCGGCGTGCAATTGGATGAAGTGTCGCTCGCCGCCCAGTTCGGCCTGTCGCGCTCACCGGTGCGCGATGCCCTGGCACGGCTGATTACCGAAGGGCTGGTGGTCATCCTTCCCAACCGCACCACCTTGGTGACCCCGTTCGAGATCGAGGAATTCCCCAACTACATCTCGGCGCTGGACCTGATGCAGCGTGCGGTGACTCGCCTGGCCGCGACCCAGCACCGCGCCGAAGACCTCGAGGCCATCCGCCAGGCCGACGCGGCCTACCTCAAGGCCGTAACGGATGGCGACTTCCAGACCATGTCCGAGCTGAACAAGGCCTTCCACCTGGCGATCGCCCAGGCCGGCCGAAATCCGTACTTCATCAACTACTACGAGCGCTTGCTGAGTGAAGGGCAACGCCTGTTGCACCTGCACTTCGATCACGTGGTCAGCTCGGCGAGCACCCACCGGCTGGGCCGTGACCATGACGAGATCATCGATGCCATCGCCGCCCGTGATCCGGATGCGGCGGAAGCCGCTGCGCATGAGCATACGATGCTGTTTCAGCGCCGGTTCCTCGACTACATGCAACAGAACCTCACGGCGCGGATGTCCGTGGCGTAGTGCCAATTGGCACACGGCTGCGAACGGGGCACGGCTAACGCACTGACTGGCCCTCTTATAAAGGGGTTGCTCTGGGGCCAAAGCATGCCCCTCTCGACGCGTCGCTGGGGCATGGCTACGGTTTCTTTCTTGCGACAACAATGACCAGGATAGGGGATCAAGGCTCTCTAAAGGCACAATGTCTGCACGGCGAGCACCTCCCACCTGACTCCCGTTTATCGAACCAACTTGCAGGCTGGCCTTGCCTAAATCACACTGGCCAGCCCGCCACGTCCCCGGACGCCAAGATGCCTGACCTGTCGCTAAAACCAGCATTGCCCGGCATTGCGCTCAGGCGATGGCGCCTACTGCACCGCGTCAAGCAATCCCATGCCGCGGCGTTGTTCAACGTCACTCAGTCGACCATCTCGCGCTGGGAAAGCGGCGTACAGGCCATGGATCCCCTCGCACACGAAAAACTTGAACGACTGCTGGCCGCGCGCCTCGATGCAGCCGCCGATCAAGCGTTGGCCCGGCTGGTCAGGGAAAGCTCACGGCCCGTTCACCTCATTTGCGACCTGACGCATCGTTTGCTGGCCTGCTCCCCTTCGCGCGCCGCCCAGTTCGCCAGCCCGCTCAACGACCTGCTGGGTCGTTCGCTGTGGCGCTTCGCTACGCCAGAGATCGTCAGCAAGGAGTTCGCGCTGGATGAATCGGGGTGGCGGGAAGCCCTCGCACCGCCAGCGCTGGAGTTCACAACCGGCAACAACGACTCGTCCCTCGTGCCGATCAGCCAGAGCCTCTGTCGCTGGACACGCATCCCCCTCTCGGATGGAACGGCCGCGCGCCTGGTAGAGACGCTCTGACGGATCGCCCTCCCCTTTGCTCGCATATTTTATGCGTGGACGCTGAACACCTTCGGATCTAGGCTGGCCTCATCAAGGTGAACGGCATGCTGTTCACCGACGAAATCAGAGGGGTCTATGGACATCGAGAAACTCAAAGGGCGCCTTGCATTCCTGCGCGAGGCGGAAAAGCTCAAGGACGTGCTCAGAAGCGCACACACCTCCTCCGGGCGCACCGAAAGCACGGCCGAGCACAGTTGGCGCCTTTGCCTGATGGCCATTGTTTTCGAGGCGCAGCTAAGCGGCCTCGATACGCTGAAAATGCTCAAGATGTGCGTGATTCACGACTTGGGCGAGGCCATCAACGGCGACATTCCCGCCGTCAGCCAACACGCGTTTCCCAACAAGAGCCAGCAAGAGCGAAATGATCTTCTGCTCTTGACCCAGGCACTGGATGAAACGCTGCAAGCCGAGATACTGGCGCTCTGGGATGACTATGAACATGCACGATCGCCAGAAGCAAAAGCCGTCAAGGCGCTAGACAAGCTGGAGACCCTCCTGCAGCACAACCAGGGCAAGAACCCAACTGGCTTCGATTACGCATTCAATCTGGCCTATGGCAGGAAATACACCGATGCCGCCCCTCTATTCGAGGTGCTTCGCAGCATCATCGACAAGGACACCAGAGAAAACATCAGCATGAACATGACCATCCGCCCTGAACACCCCCAAGACATCAGCGCCATAGCCCAACTGACCGAGGCGGCGTTCGAGCACGAGGAGCATTCAAGCCATACCGAACAATTCATTGTCGATGCACTGCGACGCGCCAACCAGCTGACCGTCTCCTTGGTCGCGGTAGAACATGATGCGATCATTGGCCATGTCGCCCTTTCACCCGTCACGATCTCGTCCGGTGCAACGGGCTGGTACGGCCTTGGGCCTATCTCCGTGCAGCCGGGCCGCCAGGGGCAAGGTATCGGTTCGGCCTTGATGAAAGCCGCCCTTGCCCAACTACAGCGCCTTGGCGGGGCTGGCTGCGTGGTGCTGGGCGACCCAGGCTACTATGGCCGCTTCGGGTTCCGAGCCCACGCCGGCCTCACGCTGCCTGGCGTTGCGCCTGAGTACTTCCAAGCCTTGTCTTTTGGCGGTGAACTCCCCGAAGGCATCGTGGAGTACCACAAGGCTTTTGAAGCGACCGAGTAGCGAACGCCCCCTGGCATTCGCGCTCTGCCCGGCTAGCCCGCCGCGACGATCATTCGCCCAGCGGCTCGAATACAGATACCGCTCGCGCATCCACCGGCTTGGGCAGCAAGCCTTCGCGGTAGAACGCATCGGCGATGCGCTGCTGCTCATCGAGGTTGTCCAGCTTCACCGGCTGCACGTCATAGCTGCGCCGGGCATTGGCCTGCTGCACCGTGGCGCTGTCCAGGTTGCCCCACAGCGGCCCGAGGATACGTGCCGCGAACGTGCTCTGACAGCTTTTGCATGGACGTCGGCGGCCTGCGTCAGGGTCGCCGAGATCCAGTGGGCTTTTGCAAAAGCGAAGAAGGGCGACCCTTGCGGATCGCCCTTCTTCATGCCCGTAAACCGGGACTTTCGTTTGGTAGGCACAATTGGACTCGAACCAACGACCCCCACCATGTCAAGGTGGTGCTCTAACCAACTGAGCTATGTGCCTGTCGATGAGGGCGCATTCTACGCATTCCAAAATCGGTGTCAACTGTTTTTTTCACGCTAACCCACTGAATCTAAAAAATATTTGGACAGAAGCCAGCACCAGGGCCGAGTAAAGGATTTTCAACAGACGACTAGCGGGTGTTTATTATTATTGATAGCATCGGTACATTCGTTAAAAATATAAAACACGAGGTTCCCCGAGCATGGCCAATACCCCCTACCCCCAGTCCTACTACGCCGCCTCGGCCAACCCGGTGCCGCCACGTCCGGCGCTGCAGGGTGAGGTGGAGACGGATATCTGCATCATCGGCGCCGGCTACACCGGCCTGTCCAGCGCGCTGTTCCTGCTGGAAAACGGCTTCAAGGTGAGCATCGTCGAGGCTGCCAAGGTCGGCTTCGGCGCGTCGGGCCGCAACGGTGGCCAGATCGTCAACAGCTACAGCCGCGACATCGACGTGATCGAGCGCACCGTCGGCCCGAAGCAGGCGCAACTGCTGGGCCAGATGGCCTTCGAAGGCGGCCGCATCATCCGTGAGCGCGTGGCCAAGTACAACATTCAGTGCGACCTGAAGGACGGCGGCGTGTTCGCCGCGCTCAGCGCCAAGCAGATGGGCCACCTGGAGTCGCAGAAACGCCTGTGGGAGCGCTTCGGCCATACCCAGCTGGAGCTGATGGACCAGAAGCGTATCCGTGAAGTGGTCGCCTGCGACAACTATGTCGGCGGCATGCTGGACATGAGCGGCGGCCACATCCACCCGCTGAACCTGGCCCTGGGCGAAGCTGCCGCCGTGGAGTCGCTGGGCGGCGTGATCTACGAACAGACCCCTGCCGTGCGCATCGAGCGTGGCGCCAACCCGGTCGTGCACACCCCGCAGGGCAAGGTGCGCGCCAAGTTCATCATCGTCGCCGGCAACGCCTACCTGGGCAACCTGGTGCCGGAACTGGCGGCCAAGTCGATGCCCTGCGGCACCCAGGTGATCACCACCGAGCCGCTGGGCGAAGACCTGGCGCGCACCCTGCTGCCGCAGGACTACTGCGTCGAGGACTGCAACTACCTGCTCGACTACTACCGCCTGACCAGCGACAAGCGCCTGATCTTCGGCGGCGGCGTCGTCTATGGCGCCCGTGACCCGGCGAACATCGAGGCGATCATTCGTCCGAAGATGCTCAAGGCCTTCCCGCAGTTGAAGAACGTCAAGATCGACTATGCCTGGACCGGCAACTTCCTGCTGACCCTGTCGCGCCTGCCGCAGGTCGGCCGTATCGGCGACAACATCTACTACTCCCAGGGCTGCTCCGGCCATGGTGTCACCTACACCCACCTGGCGGGCAAGGTGCTGGCCGAGGCCCTGCGCGGCCAGGCCGAGCGTTTCGATGCCTTCGCCGGCCTGCCGCACTACCCGTTCCCGGGTGGTCAGCTGCTGCGCGTGCCGTTCAGCGCCCTCGGCGCCTGGTACTACAGCCTGCGCGACCGTCTGGGGATCTGAGTCCCTGGTTGGCGGGTACCGCCATGCCGGTACCCGTCAGTTGAGGTAGTTGCTGGCTGTACCGGCCTATTCGCGGCGGTTCGGCGCGAATAGGCCGGTACAGGCAAAGTCACTGCCCCAGGCTGCGCACCGCCTGCTTCGCCGCGATCTCCTGGCCCGCCCGGGCCAATTCGTCGGCAGCCTGCAGCCAGCGCTGTCGGTCCACCTGGGCCGGCAGTTGCCGTGGCGGCTGCACCAGCACCGCCCAACGCCCCTCCTTCGCCCATGCCGCCTGGAAGTCGTCGAATGCCATCAGTTGCCGACGATGCATCCCTGAGCGCAGCAACACGCGCTGCTTGTAGCTGTCATAGCCGATCAACACCGCATAGCGCGGCTCGCTCCACCAGGCCGCCCCCTCCTGGTAACGCAGCAGCACGGGATTGCCTGCGGCCACCTGGGCCAGCAGGGCGTCCAGGCGCTTGTCCAGCGGGTAGACGACCATGCCGTACTCCCGTGCCACCCTCGCAATGCCGGTTTCCAGCGCGTCGACACCTTGTGGCAGGTTCAAGGGCTTGTCCAGCAGGCCCGGGGTGATGCCCACCCCCTGCTGCGAGAGGACCGCCGCCAGGGCCATGGCACCGCTGTGATTGGCATTGCCGCGGTAGAACGGCACGCTGCTGATCTCGACCCGCTGCGGCAGGCCCTTGGGCGCGGGAGGTGGCGTGCCGGCGCATCCGGCCAGGCTGGCGATCACCAGGCACGCGGCCAGCAGGCGGCGCGGGCCCGTGGCCCGTGAGGTGAAGGAATCTTGCAACATGGACACTCGCTTGTTCGACGCCAGGCAGGCAGCGCCCGGCCATGGGTACCGATCATAGGCCGGGCACGCGCTTGGGTATAGCCCGGCACCGGCTTGGAACGAATCGGCCCAAGGGAATAGACCTTCGGTCAATGGAACGTCACGGGCAACGCGCTAGACTAAAGCAGTGTCTGGAAGGCGAGCGCAGCCCGCCTGAGAGAAGGAGGCACACATGAGCCTGACAATGGCAATCCTCATGCTGGTAGGTATGTGGCTCAGTGTCGCAGCCGCCATGCTGTGGGGTGTGTTGCGCATCGTGCGCCGTCACGCCCACCATCACCACCTGCCCCCCCAAGCCCAGCCCAAGCCACAGCCGGTGCGTCGTGCCCGGCGGCATGCGGGTGCGCATTGATCGGATAGTCCCAGGGCTGCAACGCAGCCCTTTCGCTATACAAGGCCCCAGCCCTCAGCCTTGCGCGGCTTCGCGCTTCACCCGCGCCCGGCGCGCCAGGATGTTGAGCACTTCGATCGCCGTGGAGAAGGCCATCGCGGCATACACATAGCCTTTCGGCACATGGGCACCGAAGCCTTCGGCGATCAGGGTCATGCCGATCATGATCAGGAAGCCCAGGGCCAGCATCACCACGGTCGGGTTGTCGTTGATGAACTTGGCCAGCGGGTCGGCGGCCACCAGCATCACCACCACAGCGCAGATCACGGCGATGATCATGATCGGCAGGTGCTCGGTCATGCCCACGGCAGTGATGATGCTGTCGACCGAGAAGACGATGTCGAGCAGCAGGATCTGGCCGATGGCGGCGGCGAAGCCCAGGGTCACGGTGGAACCGGCCTTGGCTTCTTCCTTGGCGCCGCGCGGGTCGACGTTCTCGTGGATTTCCTTGGTCGCCTTCCACAACAGGAACAGGCCACCGGCGATCAGGATCATGTCCTTCCAGGAGAAGCTCTGGCCGAAGACATCGATCACAGGCTCGGTCAGCTGGACGATCCAGGCCACGGTGGAAAGCAGCGCCAGGCGCATGATCAGGGCCATGCTGATGCCGATGCGCCGCGCCTTGGAACGGTAGGCCTCGGGCAGCTTGTTGGTGAGGATGGAGATGAAGATCAGGTTGTCGATACCCAGCACGATTTCCATGGCCACCAGGGTGGCCAGGGCAACCCAGGCGGTAGGGCTTGCGGCGAGTTCCAGCAAATATTCCATTGGTCGATCCTAAGTCGGGTCTGGGTCAGATGTCCTGGGTCTTGCGCTGGCCTTCATCGGCCTGGGGCTTTTCGCCCTGGGAGCCGAGCGCTTCGCTCAGGGCCTGCTGGGCAGCGTCGTTGGTCTTGTCGATGGCCTGCTTGGCCGACTCGGCGGCCTGGTCGAGCATCTGCTGGGCGGATTTCTCGGCCTGGTCGCAGCCCGCCATGGTGAACAGTGCCAGAACCAGCACCAAGGGGGTGCCGATGGATTTGAGTTGCAGCATGAAGTCCTCGCTCGTCGATATTACGCTGGCGCCCCTGGCGCCTGATGGGGTCGTATTCTAGAGAGCGCAATACATCAGGAAAATTCGTATTTTTGGCGGTTATACTTCGGCTTTTACGAACATTGGACATCCAGGATGCTCAATTACCGCCAGCTTCATTACTTCTGGGTGGTGGCCCGGACCGGCAGCATCGCCCGCGCCAGCGAACAGTTGAACCTGACCCCGCAGACCATCAGCGGCCAGATCAGCCTGTTCGAGCAGACCTACGGCCTGGAGCTGTTCCAGCGCGTCGGCCGCCAGCTCGAGCTGACCGAGACCGGCCGCCAGGCCCTGGCCTACGCCGAGCAGATGTTCCAGATCGGCGGCGAGCTCGAAGCCATGCTGCGGGCCGGGCCCCAGGAGCAGATCCTGTTCCGCGTGGGCGTGGCCGACGTGGTCCCCAAGTCCATCGTCTATCGCCTGCTGGCGCCGACCATGGAGCTGGACAGCGTGCTGCGCATCAACTGCCGCGAAGACAAGCTCGAACGCCTGCTCGCCGACCTGGCCATCCAGCGCCTGGACCTGGTGATTTCCGACAGCCCGATGCCCAGCCACCTGGACATCAAGGGCTACAGCCAGAAGCTCGGCGAATGCGGCCTTAGCTTCTTCGCCACCCCTGCCCTGGCCCACCGCCATGACCGGCCGTTTCCCGCTTGCCTGGACGATGCACCGCTGCTGGTTCCCGGCCAGGAAACCGTGGTGCGCAGCCGCCTGCTGCGCTGGCTGGCCGAGCAGCAGGTGCAGCCGCGGATCGTCGGCGAATTCGACGACAGCGCCCTGATGCAGGCCTTCGGCCAGTCCGGCAGTGGCATTTTCGTCGCGCCCAGCGTGATCGCCGAGGAAGTGTGCCGGCAGTATGGCGTGCAACTGATCGGGCAGACCGAGGCGGTGCACGAGTCGTTCTATGCCATTTCCGTGGAGCGGAAGGTGAAGCACCCGGGGATCGTGGCGATTACCGAGGGGGCGCGGCGGGAATTGTTTCATTGGTGACTTCGGCGGGGTCATGAGGGCGCCTTGCGCAACGCCCCCCCACGGCCATGCAGCACCGGTCAGCCAAGGCCTGTGGTAGAGTGGCCGGTTTTTACAAGAACGAGATTCTGCTGCACATGACCCCCGTCCTCCGCCTCATCAACCGCACCGGCCTGGTAACGCAGATCTGCATCGGCCTGGTGGCCGGTATCGTCCTGGCCCTGCTCGCCCCGGCCGCAGCCCGTGACCTTGCGTTCCTCGGCAAGGTCTTCGTCAGCGCCCTCAAGGCCGTGGCGCCGGTGCTGGTGTTCATCCTGGTCATGGCGTCGATCGCCAACCACCGCCACGGCCAGGAAACCCACATCCGCCCGATCCTCTGGCTCTACCTGCTGGGCACGTTCGCCGCGGCGGTGGTGGCCGTAGTCGCCAGCATGCTGTTCCCCTCGAACCTGGTGCTGAGCACCGGCGAAGCCTCGCTCAGCGCCCCCGGCGGCATCGGCGAAGTCCTCCAGGGCCTGCTATTGAGCGCCGTCGACAACCCGGTCAATGCCCTGCTCAATGCCAACTTCATCGGTATCCTGGCCTGGGCCATCGGCCTGGGCGTGGCCATCCGCCACGCCGGGCAGACCACCCGTACCGTGGTCGAGGACCTGTCCAACGGCGTCACCCTGATCGTGCGCGTGGTGATCCGCTTCGCCCCGCTCGGCATCTTCGGCCTGGTCAGCTCGACCCTGGCCCAGTCCGGCCTGGATGCCCTGCTCGGCTACCTGCACCTGCTGGCCGTGCTGATCGGCTGCATGCTGTTCGTGGCCCTGGTGGTCAACCCGCTGATCGTCTTCTGGAAGATCCGTCGCAACCCCTATCCGCTGGTGCTGCTGTGCCTGCGCGAAAGCGGCATCACGGCGTTCTTCACCCGCAGCTCGGCAGCCAACATCCCGGTCAACCTGGCGCTGTCGGAAAAACTCGGCCTGCATGAGGACACCTATTCGGTGTCGATCCCACTGGGTGCGACCATCAACATGGCCGGCGCCGCCATCACCATCACCGTGCTGACCCTGGCTGCCGTGCACACCCTGGGTATACCCGTGGACCTGCCTACCGCCGTGCTGCTCAGCGTGGTGGCGGCGATCTGCGCCTGCGGCGCCTCGGGCGTGGCCGGTGGCTCGCTGCTGCTGATCCCGCTGGCCTGCAGCCTGTTCGGCATCCCCAGCGAGATCGCCATGCAGGTGGTGGCGGTCGGTTTCATCATCGGCGTACTGCAGGACTCGGCGGAAACCGCGCTCAACTCCTCCACCGACGTGCTGTTCACCGCGGCGGCGTGCCAGGCGCAGGAGCGGCGTAGCGCTTGAGTCAGCGGGGCCGCATTGCGGCCCCTTCGCGGCGGTTCGGCACCCCGACAAGCCCGCTCCCCCAAAGCCCGCGCCGCTCTTGAGATCGGCGCCCCCGATTGATTAAGCCCAGCGCTTTACCTAGGCTAGTGGCCTTTTCCTCGCAATGAGACAGGGCCATGTCAGAACACGAAACCGCAGGCGAAGGCCGCTTCAACAGCATCGAGATCCGCGTGCTCGGTTCGCTGATCGAAAAGCAGGCCACCAGCCCGGAAACCTACCCGCTGACCCTCAACGCCCTGGTCCTGGCCTGTAACCAGAAGACCAGCCGGGAACCGGTGATGAACCTCTCCCCCGGCCAGGTCGGCCAGGCGCTGCGCGCCCTGGAAGGGCAAGGCATGACCCGCCTGCAGATGGGCAGCCGCGCCGACCGTTGGGAGCAGCGGGTGGACAAGGGCCTGGAACTGGTACCGGCGCAGTTGGTGTTGATGGGGCTGATGTTCCTGCGCGGGCCACAGACCCTCAACGAACTGCTGACCCGCAGCAACCGCCTGCACGACTTCGAAGACATCGACCAGGTCCAGCATCAGCTCGAACGCCTGGTGTCGCGCGGCTTGGCCTTGCACTTGCCACGCCAGCCCGGCCAGCGCGAGGACCGCTACACCCATGCCCTGGGCGACCCGGCGGAGATCGAGGCGATCCTCGCCGCGCGCCAGCAGGGTGGCGGCGAGCGCAGTGGCGCCAGCAACGTGTCGGAGGAGCGCATCGAGGCGCTGGAGGCGCGGATCGCCGCACTGGAGGCACGCCTGGCCCAGCTCGAAGGCTGAGTCAGGGCTGTTCGGGGTCGGGGAAGTTGCGGCAACTCTTGCGTTCGGCCAGCTCCCGGTCGCTGGGGCGCTGGTCGACGAATACGGTGCGCCCGTCGGCGTAGATTTCCAGGTAGCCCCAGTGCAGGTCCTGCTCCTTCTGCCCGGGCTTGGGTGGCTCGAACCACCAGGGTTCGCGGCTGATCAGGGTCATGGATGAGATTCCCGAAAGTGTCTGATTAAGCATAGACACCCGGTGAACCTGATTGACTTGAGCCATGCGTGACGAACCCTTCGCGCCGGACCGCCGCGAAGGGTTCGCTACAAGCTTACGCCGGTGCCGAGGTCCGGATCAGGTGATCGAAGGCTGCCAGGGAGGCCTTGGCGCCCTCGCCCACGGCGATGACGATCTGCTTGTAGGGCACCGTGGTCACGTCACCGGCAGCGAACACGCCGGGGATGTTGGTCTGGCCCTTGGCATCGACGATGATCTCGCCACGCGGCGACAGCTCGACGGTGCCCTTGAGCCAGTCGGTGTTCGGCAGCAGGCCGATCTGCACGAAGATGCCTTCCAGCGCCAGCTCATGCAGCTCGTCGCTGGTGCGGTCCTTGTAGCGCAGGCCGTTGACCTTCTCGCCATCCCCCAGCACCTCGGTGGTCAGTGCGCTGGTGATCACCTTGACGTTCGGCAGGCTGTGCAGCTTGCGCTGCAGCACCGCGTCGGCGCGCAGCTGGCTGTCGAACTCGATCAGGGTCACCTGGGCGACGATGCCGGCCAGGTCGATGGCCGCTTCCACGCCCGAGTTGCCACCGCCGATCACCGCCACGCGCTTGCCCTTGAACAGCGGGCCGTCGCAGTGCGGGCAGTAGGCCACGCCACGGGCGCGGTACTCCTGCTCGCCCGGCACGTTCATCTCGCGCCAACGGGCACCGGTAGCCAGGATCACGGTCTTGGCCTTGAGCGAGGCACCACCGGCCAGGCGCACTTCGTGCAGGCCACCATCGGTGGCCGGGATGAGCGCTTCGCCGCGCTGCAGGTTCATGATGTCGACGTCGTATTGCTTGACGTGCTCTTCCAGCGCGGTAGCCAGCTTGGGCCCTTCGGTCTCCTGCACCGAGATGAAGTTCTCGATGGCCAGGGTGTCGAGCACCTGGCCGCCGAAGCGCTCGGCCGCAACGCCGGTGCGGATGCCCTTGCGCGCCGCGTAGATGGCGGCGGAGGCGCCAGCGGGGCCACCGCCGACCACCAGCACGTCGAAGGCGTCCTTGGCGTTGATCTTCTCGGCCTGACGGGCACCGGCATTGGTGTCGATCTTGCCAAGGATCTCCTCCAGGCCCATGCGGCCCTGGCCGAAGACCTGGCCGTTGAGGTAGATGCTGGGCACGGCCATGACCTTGCGTGCCTCGACCTCGTCCTGGAACAGCGCGCCGTCGATGGCGACATGGCGCACGTTGGGGTTGAGCACCGCCATCAGGTTCAGGGCCTGGACCACGTCTGGGCAGTTCTGGCAGGACAGCGAGAAATAAGTCTCGAACAGGAACTCACCTTCGAGCGCCTGGATCTGTTCGATCACCTCTGCGCTGGCCTTGGACGGGTGGCCGCCGACCTGCAGCAGGGCCAGCACCAGGGAAGTGAATTCATGGCCCATGGGGATGCCGGCGAAACGCAGGCTGATATCGGCCCCGGGGCGGTTGAGCGAGAACGATGGACGACGGGCGTCGGTGCCGTCCTCGCGCAGGGTAATGTGGTTCGACAGGCCGGCGATTTCCACCAGCAGGTCGTGCAGTTCGCGGGACTTCGCGCCGTCGTCGAGGGAAGCGACGATCTCGATCGGCTGGGTGACCCGCTCCAGGTAGGCCTTGAGTTGCGATTTAAGCGTGGCGTCCAACATACGGGCGATTTCCTTTTTCAATCTCTTCAAACAAAAACGCCCAGGCAGGTGCGCCCGGGCGTTCGACGGGGCGGTGACAGCTTCAGGTGTGGCGGCTGCTCACCGCCCGCGGCTGGCGCACGGTCTTAGATCTTGCCGACCAGGTCCAGCGAAGGGGCCAGGGTGGCCTCGCCTTCTTTCCACTTGGCCGGGCAGACTTCACCCGGGTGGGCGGCGACGTACTGGGCAGCCTTGACCTTGCGCAGCAGCTCGCTGGCGTCACGGCCTACACCACCGTCGTTGATCTCGACGATCTTGATCTGGCCTTCGGGGTTGATCACGAAGGTACCGCGGTCGGCCAGGCCGGCTTCCTCGATCAGTACGTCGAAGTTGCGGGCGATGGCGTGGGTCGGGTCACCGATCAGCGGGTACTTGATCTTGCCGATGGTTTCCGAAGTGTCGTGCCAGGCCTTGTGGGTGAAGTGGGTGTCGGTGGACACACCGTAGATTTCCACGCCGAGTTTCTGGAACTCTTCGTAGTTGTCGGCCAGGTCGCCCAGCTCGGTCGGGCAGACGAAGGTGAAGTCGGCTGGGTAGAAGAACACGACGGACCACTTGCCCTTGAGGTCGGCTTCGCTCACCTCGACGAACTCGCCGTTGTGGTAGGCAGTGGCGTTGAACGGTTTGACCTGGCTGTTGATGATAGGCATGAGAGACGCTCCTTCATGGGGTTGAAAATCGTTGACGGAGAGAATCCTAACCAATGGGACCGGGAAAGGCTCATTGGCAAACCTCATGCTGCTGATTGGTTTTGGCTATAACCGGGGTTTATTAATAGAAGGGTTCGAGCTGAGCAAAGGATTGCGCGGGGCTGTCAGTCAAACAGCTGGGGCTGCTTTGCAGCCCATCGCCGGCAAGCCGGCTCCCACAGAGTCCCTGCAAACCGCGTCATCTAGGGTACGACTCGTACCTGTGGGAGATTACCCAGTCTTTGGGCTGCGCTGTCACGCAGAGAACTGATAGGGGCTTTACGCGGCCCCTGTGGGAGCGGGCTTGCCCGCGACGGGGCGCAAAGCGGCCCCTGTGGGAGCGGGCTTGCCCGCGACGGGGCGCAAAGCGGCCCCTGTGGGAGCGGGCTTGCCCGCGACGGGGCGCAAAGCGGCCCCAACTGCCAGGGCATCGGGGCAAGCCCGCGAATAGGCATTGCAGGTCAGCGGGCAGGCGTACGCAGGGTCACGAACTCCTCGGCCGCCGTCGGGTGCACGCCGATGGTCTCGTCGAACTGCTGCTTGGTCGCACCGGCCTTGAGGGCGATGCCCAGGCCCTGGATGATCTCGCCGGCGTCCGGCCCGACCATGTGGCATCCCAGGACCTTGTCGGTCTCGGCATCGACCACCAGCTTCATCAGGGTCTTCTCCTGGATGTCGGTCAGGGTCAGCTTCATCGGCCTGAAGCGGCTCTCGAAGATCTGCACCTTGTGCCCGGCCTCCAGCGCCTGCTCCTCGGTCAGGCCCACGGTGCCGATCGGCGGCTGGCTGAACACCGCGGTGGGGATGTTCTGGTAATCCACCGGGCGGTACTGCTCGGGCTTGAACAACCGGCGCGCCACGGCCATGCCTTCGGCCAGGGCCACCGGGGTGAGCTGGACACGGCCGATCACATCGCCGATGGCGAGAATCGATGGCTCGGTGGTCTGGTACTGCTCATCGACGCGGATGAAGCCGCGTGTGTCGAGCTCAACGCCGGTGTTCTCCAGGCCCAGGTCGTCGAGCATCGGGCGGCGGCCGGTGGCATAGAACACGCAGTCGGCGACCAGTTCGCGACCGTCCTTGAGAGTGGCTTTGAGGCTGCCATCGTCCTGCTGGTCGATGCGCTGGATGTCACTGTTGAACTGCAGGTCCAGGCCGCGCTTTTCCAGCTCTTCCTTCAGGTGGCTCCGCACCGAGCCGTCGAAGCCCCGCAGGAACAGGTCGCCGCGATACAGCAAGGTGGTACTGGCACCCAGCCCCTGGAAGATACCGGCGAACTCCACCGCGATGTAGCCGCCACCGACCACCAGGATGCGCCGTGGCAGCGCCTTGAGGTAGAAGGCCTCGTTGGAGGTGATCGCCAGTTCCTTGCCCGGGATGTCCGGCACCTGCGGCCAGCCGCCGGTGGCGATGAGGATGTGCTCGGCGTTATAGCGCTGGCCCTCGACTTCGACCTCATGGGCGCCGGTCAGGCGCGCATGGCCTCGCAGCAGGGTCACGCCGCTGTTGACCAGCAGGTTGCGGTAGATGCCATTGAGCCGCTCGATCTCGCGGTTCTTGTTGGCGATCAGCGTGCCCCAGTCGAAATGCCCCTCTTCCAGGGTCCAGCCGAAGCCTGCGGCCTGCTCGAGCTCGTCGGCCACATGGGCGCCGTAGACCAGCAGCTTCTTCGGCACGCAACCGACGTTGACACAGGTCCCTCCCAAGTAGCGGCTCTCGGCCACCGCCACCTTCGCGCCGAAGCCCGCAGCGAAGCGCGCCGCACGCACACCGCCGGAACCGGCGCCAATCACGAACAGATCAAAATCGTAGGCCACAATCCAGACTCCACAAAAAAAGCCACCCGAGGGTGGCTCTTTTTGTGGCGAGCTGCAAGCTTCACGCTGCAAGAAACGGCGGTCACACCGTCGCCCGCTCGCCGCTCATGGCTCGAGGCTCAATAAGCCTTGCCGGCCTTGTAGTAGTTCTCGAAGCAGAAGTTGGTCGCCTCGATGTAGCCTTCGGCGCCCCCGCAGTCGAAACGCTTGCCCTTGAACTTGTAGGCGATCACGCAACCGTTCTGCGCCTGCTGCATCAGGGCGTCGGTGATCTGGATCTCGCCACCCTTGCCCGGATCGGTGTTCTTGATGATGTCGAAGATGTCCGGGGTCAGGATGTAGCGGCCGATGATCGCCAGGTTGGACGGGGCATCTTCCGGCTTGGGTTTCTCGACCATGGTGTTCACCCGGTAGATGTCATCGCGGATCATCTCGCCGGAAATCACGCCGTACTTGTTGGTCTCCTGCGGATCGACCTCCTGGATGGCGACGATCGAGCAACGGAACTGATTGTACAGCTTGACCATCTGGGTCAGCACGCCGTCGCCTTCCGGGTTGACGCACAGGTCATCGGCCAGGACCACGGCGAAGGGCTCGTCGCCGATCAGCGGGCGGCCGGTGAGGATGGCATGGCCCAGGCCCTTCATTTCGGTCTGGCGGGTATAGGAGAACGAGCACTCCTCGATCAGGCGACGGATGCCGACCAGGTATTTTTCCTTGTCGGTGCCCTTGATCTGGGTCTCCAGCTCGTAGCTGATGTCGAAGTGGTCTTCCAGGGCGCGCTTGCCGCGGCCGGTGACGATGGAAATCTCGTTCAGGCCGGCATCCAGCGCCTCTTCGACGCCATACTGGATCAGCGGCTTGTTCACCACCGGCAGCATTTCCTTGGGCATGGCTTTGGTAGCGGGCAGGAAGCGGGTGCCGTAACCGGCTGCCGGGAACAAGCATTTCTTGATCATATACGTCCTTAAAACAAAGGCTGGGCCTGTGGAGTTCGGCGCAGTCTAATCAGGCGGCAGTCACCTTACAATGCCCCGCCCGTGGCCGACCGATGCCATGATAGAGGTAACCCAGTGTAGATAGTTCCGAGGGATCGTAAATATTGCGCCCATCGAACAGCACCGGCATGCGCATCAGGCCACGCACACGCGGGAAGTCCGGCTGACGGAACTGCTTCCACTCGGTCACCAGTACCAGGGCGTCGGCGCCTTCGACACAGGCATAGGGGTCGTGCGTCAGGTGCAGTTGGCCCGAGGCCAGGGCCTGCGGGTAGCGCGCGGCGACCCCTGGCAGCGCCGCCGGGTCGCAGGCCTGGACCTGTACGCCTGCTGCCAGCAGGGCATCCAGCAGCACCAGGCCGGGCGCCTCGCGCAGGTCGTCGGTCCCCGGCTTGAAGGCCAGCCCCCAGATCGCCACGTTGCGCCCGCGCAAAAAACCACCGAAGTGCTGCCGCAGGGCCTGGAACAGCATGGTCTTCTGCACATCGTTGCGCGCCTGCACGGCACGCAGGATGTCAGGCGGGTAGCCGGCCTGCTCGGCGCAGTGGATCAATGCCCGCACGTCCTTGGGGAAGCACGAACCACCGTAGCCGCAGCCGGCATAGATGAAGTGGCTGCCGATGCGCCGGTCGCTGCCGATACCCCGGCGTACCTGCTCGATGTCCACGTCCAGGCGCGCGCAGAGCCCGGCCAGTTCGTTGACCAGGGAGATCCTGGCGGCGAGGAAGGCATTGGCGGCGTACTTGCTGAATTCCGCGGCCCGCGGCGACATCACCAGCACCCGCTCGCGGTTACGCACGAAGGGTGCGTAGAGCCGCTGCAGGCACTGGCTGGCCTGCTCGCTGTCGCTGCCGATGATGATGCGGTCCGGGCGCATGAAGTCGTCGACGGCGCTGCCTTCCTTGAGGAACTCCGGGTTGCTCGCGACCTCCACGGCAAAGCGTGCGCCGCGCTCGCGCAGGCCGCTGGCGATGCGCTGGCCCACCCGCTCGGCGGTGCCCACGGGGACGGTCGACTTGTTCACCACCAGGCACGGCCGGGTGAGGTGGCGAGCGAGGCTGTCGGCCACCGCCAGCACATGCTGCAGATCCGCCGAACCATCTTCCTGGCTCGGTGTGCCGACAGCGATGAACACCACGTCGACCTTGGCCAAGGCCAACTCCCACTGCTCGGTGAAACTCAGCAGGCCAGCGCGCAGCCCGGCCTGCAGCAAGGCGTGCAGGCCGGGCTCGTAGATCGGGCACTGGCCCTGGCGCAACTGTGCCAGGCGCGCCGGATCGCGCTCCAGGCAGACCACGCGGTTGCCCATTTCGGCGAAGCACGCCGCCGTGACCAGCCCCACATACCCCGCCCCGATCACACAGAGTTCCATGGCCACGCTCCCTTGCGAAGATTGCAGCCATTGCACCCCAGGCGCCATTGCAGGGCTGTGACAACCTGGGGGCGGGGATGTGACAACGGTAGGGAACACCACCCAGACATCCAGGGCTGCAAAGCAGCCCCGTTGCCACGATCAGCCGCCAGTCCCCTGCCCGACCAGCACGCCATCGACCTTCTGCCCGTACAGGTTGACCCCGTCGTTGGCATGGAACTTCAGCCGCGTCTTCTCGATCGAGCCTTCCACCAGACGCGGATCCTGGGGCCGCTCATGGCGATTGATCCAGGCCGCCACGTCCCAGGCCTGCTGGTCGCTCAGGCTGCCAGGCCGCCCCAGGGGCATGTTGTGCTTGATGAAGGACGCCGCGGTGTTGATCCGGTGCATGCCGGCGCCCCAGTTGTAGGAGTCCTTGCCCCACAACGGCGGCATCACGTATTCACCGGCCACCTTCTGCCCCTCGCCCTGGTCGCCGTGACAGATCGCACACTGCTCACGGTAGACCTGCTGGCCCCGGGTGAAGTCATAGCCCCCCTTGGGCTGTGGCACTTCGGGGTAACCACGGCCCGGGCTCTCCACGCCGGTGGCTGCCTTGGTCGCCAGCCAGTAGGAGTACACGCTGAGGGCGGTCATCTGCGGGCTGTCGGCGGCCGGCGGCGTGCCGTTCATGCTGAACTGGAAGCAGCCCTGGATACGCTCGGCGTAGGTGTTGACCTTGTCGTTCTTCTTGCGATAGGCCGGGTACATCGGGTAGGCGCCCCACAGCGGCGCGGAATGGGCCAGGCGCCCCTGGTCGAGGTGGCAGTTGCTGCAGTTCATGCCGTTGCCCACCGCCTCGGGCATCAGCCGACGGGTATCGACGAACAGCGCATGGCCCTCGCGGACCATCTGGCCGAAGGCGTTGTCGGGCAGGTCGCTCTCCGCCGGCGGGGTGAACACCGGGGCCGCCTGGCTGCCGGGCACCTTGAGCTGGGACTGGTCCTCCATCGCGATGGGCGCCGCCTGGGCGCTGCCCAGGGCAATCAGCAACAGGGCTGGAAGCATCGGTTTCATGGCTTGACCTCCTGGCTGGCGGGCTGGGCGAAGAACGCGGCGATCGCCTTGACCTCCTCGTCGGTCATGGCCTTGGCCACGCCGACCATCAACTGATTGGGGTCGTTGCGACGGCTGCCGTCGCGCCAGGCGTCGAGTTGCGCCACCAGGTAGGCGGCCGGCTGCCCGGCCAGCGGCGGGAAGTGTTCGCCAACACCGCTGCCGCCTGGGCCGTGGCACTGCACACAGCCGGGTATCTGCCGGCTCCAGTCGCCGTACAGCGCCAGCCTGGACACAGGGTCCGTGGCCATCTGCTGGCGGCGCAGGTCAGGTGCGGGGTCGGCCGGCATACTGGCCAGGTAGGCGCTGACAGCCTTGATTTCCTCATCGCTCAATGCCTTGGCAAGCGGCTCCATGACCGCCTGCTTGCGGCTGCCCGCGCGGAAATCATCCAGTTGCTTGCTCAGGTATCCAGCCGGCAGGCCGGCCAGGCGCGGGAAGCCGGCGGCGGCGATGCCCTTGCCATCCGGGCCATGGCAGCCCAGGCAGGCCATGGCGGCGGGGTTCTGCCCGCCCTGGGTGAAGACTTTCTGGCCATCGACGGCATGCGCCGAAGGCCAGGCCAGGATCAGCAGGCTGCCGATCACGACACGACTCAACGGGTTCATCACGGGACGCTCCATTTCCTTGTTATAAGCTTAGGCTTAAACGATATAAGCCTGAAAATAGTAGGCCTATCGCCGGTGGGGAACAACGCCCACCGGACAAGGAGAATGGCAGTCCGCCTGCTAATCGCTCATTTGCTGAGCTGGATCAAGAACCGGAGATGCACTGGGTAGCCGCAGTACGCACGTCACCCAGGCGCAGGGGGAAGTTGTTCAGCCGCTCGTGCAGCTTGATGCTGCTGCCGCTGCCGCGTTTGTCGATATCCACCAGTGCCGCAGGGCCGGCACCAGCGGCCAGCTTCTGCGGCACGATCAGGCGCAGGCCGTCGCCACGCGGCTCCTCCACCAACGGATCACGGCTGTCGGCCAGCCTGGACTTGACGCAATCGGCATACTCACGCGGTGTCTTTCCGGAAATCACGTCGAGCGTTTCCCTCGACTGCTCCAGCTCCGAAACGCTGACACAACCACCCAACGCCAACGACACCGCCGCCACCACCCACTTCATTCGATCTACCCCTTGCATCACACAGACATCACACAGGAACCGTTGGACAACGGCCGGGCCGATTTGCTCCCGGCTTTGGCGGATTTATCCCCGTGCCGGCCATGGCAGGCGCAAGCGCACCCCGACATCGTGGTATCTTTCGTCTTTGCAAAACCGACCCTTGCGGAGCATCACATGAAATTCGTACACCAGCGCGAACACCTCAACGAGGACGACGTGGTCGTCATCGAGTGTTCCCAGCGCTGCAACATCCGCCTGATGAACGACGCCAATTTCCGCAGTTTCAAGAACGGCGGCCGGCACACCTACCACGGTGGCCACTTCGTGCGCTTCCCGGCCAAGATCACCGTGCCCAGCACCGGTTTCTGGAACATCACCATCGATACCGTGAGCCCACGGCCGATCTCGGTGACGCGCAAGCCGACCTTCACCCACAAGATCAAGATCATCCGTCGCTCGTCGTCGAAACTCGGATAAGGCCCGCCATGACCCAGACCATCAAATACGTCATCAAGTACAAGCTCGACGGCGAGCGCCGCTGGGACTTCGCCGTGATGCCCGACGCCTCCCACGAGCAGGCCCTGGAAGCGCTGCGCAAGATCCACGGCGAGGACGCCGAGAAGATCAGCGACATCCAGGTCAGCAAGGCCCTTTGACCGGCAACCCCCTTTGACAGGAGTAGCGCATGAGCACCTGGCCAGACCGCCGTATCCTCGATTTGCTGGGCATCCAACTGCCCATCCTGCAGGCCCCCATGGCCGGCGCCACCGGCTCGGCCATGGCCATCGCCGTGGGCAATGCCGGCGGGCTGGGCGCCCTGCCCTGTGCCATGCTCTCTGCCGAGCAGGTGCGTGGCGAGATCGAGGCCTTCCGCGCCAGTTGCCAGGGCCCGCTCAACCTGAATTTCTTCTGCCACCAGCCGCCAGCGCCCGATGCCGAGCGCGAGGCACGCTGGAAGCAGGCGCTCAAGCCGTACTACGAGGAGGTGGGCGCCGACTTCGACGCCCCGACCCCGGTATCCAACCGCGCGCCCTTCGATGAGCAGAGCTGCCAGCTGGTGGAGCAACTGCGCCCGGAGGTGGTGAGTTTCCATTTCGGCCTGCCCCGCGCCGACCTGCTGCAACGGGTCAAGGCCAGCGGCGCCAAGGTGCTGTCCAGCGCCACCACGGTAGAGGAAGCGGTATGGCTGGAGGCCAACGGCTGCGATGCGATCATCGCCATGGGTTATGAAGCCGGCGGCCACCGCGGCATGTTCCTCAGCGACGACATCACCAGCCAGATCGGCACCTTCGCCCTGGTGCCCCAGGTGGTGGACGCGGTGCGCCTGCCGGTGATCGCCGCCGGCGGTATCGGCGACCACCGTGGCCTGGTCGCCGCCCTGGCGCTCGGCGCCTCGGCGGTGCAGGTCGGCACCGCGTACCTGTTCTGCCCGCAGGCCAAGGTGTCGCCGGCGCACCGCCGCGCCCTGGACAGCGCGCCGGCCAGCGACACGGCGCTGACCAACCTGTTCACCGGCCGTCCTGCCCGGGGCATCAACAACCGCATCATGCGTGAGCTGGGGCCGATGAGCCCACTGGCACCGCACTTCCCCCTGGCTGGAGGGGCGCTGATGCCATTGCGGGCGATTCGCGACCCGCAGGGCAACAGCGACTTCAGCAACCTGTGGGCGGGCCAGGCGCTGCGCCTGGGGCGACAGCGGTCGGCTGGCGAGTTGACCCGGGAGATGGCTGACAAGGCGCTGGAACAGATGGGGCGCTGAGCACTGCCATGTGAGGCCGCTCGCGCCCCAAAGCCCTCTGCCGGGCACATGATTCGTGGGCACCGCCCCCTGTGGGCTTGCTCGCGAATGGGGCCCGTACTACCCACAAATCCCCTGCCCGCCCCTTCCCGATGGATGGCTTATCGCTATATATTCCGCCACATAACGAAAACCATCCCAAGGAGCTGTCCCCATGCGTATCCGCCTGTTCCACCTGGCCGCCAGTGCCCTGGCCAGCCTGGTCTCCCTCAACAGCGCCTGGGCCGATGAAGTCCAGGTGGCGGTCGCGGCGAACTTCACCGCGCCCATCCAGGCCATCGCCAAGGACTTCGAGAAAGACACCGGCCACAAGCTGGTCGCCGCCTACGGCGCCACTGGCCAGTTCTACGCACAGATCAAGAACGGCGCACCGTTCGAGGTATTCCTCGCCGCCGACGACACCACACCCGCCAAGCTGGAACAGGAAAAACAGATCGTCCCAGGCTCGCGCTTCACCTATGCCATCGGCACCCTGGCCCTGTGGTCGGCCAAGCCCGGCTATGTCGACGACAAGGGCGAGGTCCTGAAGAAAAACGAATACCGCCACCTGTCCATCGCCAACCCCAAGACCGCACCCTACGGCCTGGCGGCCACCCAGGTGCTGGACAAGCTGCAACTGACCGAAGCCACCAAGGCCAAGCTGGTCGAAGGTCAGAACATCACCCAGGCCTTCCAGTTCGTCTCCACCGGCAATGCCGAGCTGGGCTTCGTCGCCCTGTCGCAGATCTACAAGGATGGCAAGGTCCAGAGCGGTTCGGCCTGGATCGTCCCCGCCGAGCTGCACGAGCCGATCCGCCAGGATGCCGTGATCCTCGACAAGGGCAAGGACAACCCGGCCGCCAAGGCTCTGGTCGACTACCTCAAGGGCCCGAAAGCGGCCGCGCTGATCAAGTCCTACGGCTATGAAATCTGATGCCACTGGACGCCAGTGACCTGGGCGCGATCTGGCTGACCATCAAGCTGGCCAGCCTGACCACCCTGATCCTGCTGATAGTGGGCACGCCCATCGCCTGGTGGCTGGCCCGCACGCGCTCCTGGCTGCGCGGGCCGATCGGTGCGGTGGTAGCCCTGCCGCTGGTGCTGCCGCCGACGGTGATCGGCTTCTACCTGCTGATCGCCCTCGGCCCCCATGGCTGGATCGGCCAGGCCACCCAGGCCATGGGCCTGGGCAGCGTGGTGTTCAGTTTCACGGGGCTGGTGATCGGCTCGGTGGTCTACTCCATGCCGTTCGTGGTGCAACCCCTGCAGAACGCCTTCGGCGCCATCGGCCAGCGTCCACTGGAGGTGGCCGCCACCCTGCGCGCCAGCCCCTGGGACACCTTCGTTCACGTGGTGCTGCCGCTGGCCCGACCGGGCTTCGTCACCGCCAGTATCCTGGGCTTCGCCCACACCGTGGGGGAGTTCGGCGTGGTGCTGATGATCGGTGGCAACATCCCCGACAAGACCCGCGTGGTCTCGGTGCAGATCTTCGATCACGTCGAGGCCATGGCCTATCCGCAAGCACACTGGCTGGCCGGCGCCATGCTGGTGTTCTCCTTCCTGGTGTTGCTCATGCTCTATGCTGGCCGCCGCGGCAAGGCTGGCTGGAGCTGACATGCCTTCATCGATACTGGCGCGCCTGAAGCTGGCGCGCGGCGATTTCACCCTGGATGTCGACCTGCACCTGCCTGGCCGCGGGATCAGTGCGCTGTTCGGCCATTCGGGCTCGGGCAAGACCTCCTGCCTGCGCTGCCTGGCCGGGCTGGAGCGTGCCGCCAGCGCCTACATCGAAGTCAACGGCGAGGTCTGGGAAGACAGCGCCTGCGGCTATTTCCTGGCACCGCACAAACGCCCGGTGGGCTATGTGTTCCAAGAGGCCAGCCTGTTCCCGCACCTGTCGGTGCGTGGCAACCTGACCTTCGGCTGGCGGCGGATCGCGCCCCATGAACGCAAGGTCAGCCTGGAGCAGGCCTGCGAGCTGCTGGGGATCGGCCACTTGCTCGAGCGCAGGCCGGCCACCCTCTCCGGGGGCGAGGCGCAGCGGGTCGGCATTGCCCGGGCGCTGCTCAGCAGCCCTCGGCTGCTGCTGATGGACGAACCCCTGGCCGCCCTCGATGCTCCCCGCAAACGCGAGATCCTGCCTTACCTGGAGCGCCTGCACGACGAACTGGACATCCCCCTGGTGTACGTCAGCCATGCCCAGGACGAGGTCGCCCGCCTGGCCGACCACCTGGTACTGCTGGAACAGGGCCAGGCCACGGCCAGCGGGCCGATCGGCCAGACCCTGGCCCGCCTCGACCTGCCCCTGGCCCAAGGCGAGGATGCCGGCGTGGTGCTCGAAGGCGTGGTCGTCGGCCATGACCCGCACTACGAACTGTTCGACCTGCGCCTGCCGGGCAACGACGGTCCTGTGCTGCGCATCGCCCATCCTGCCCAGGTGGTGGGCAGTACCCTCAGGCTCAAGGTGCAGGCCCGCGACGTCAGCCTGGCACTTACCGCCGACGGCGCCTCGAGCATCCTCAACCGGCTGCCGGTACGGGTCCGTGAATGCCGCCCGGCAGACAACCCGGCCCATGTCATGGTGAGCCTGGACGCCGCCGGCAATGCCCTGCTTGCACGTATCACCCGCTACTCGGCGGACCAGCTCGGCCTGCACCCGGGCCAGGCACTGTGGGCGCAGATCAAGTCGGTGGCGCTGTTGGGCTGAGCATCGACCGAACGCGCGTTATCCATTGTTTCAGCCACTGGCCGATGGACACCGCCGATGCCCGACGGCCCACTGCTCGCGAACCAGCACGCTGTCGACGATCCCCATCCCGGCCTGAAGATGCTCATGGGCAGCGCCACAATAGCGCTCGATCGCTGCATTTTCTGCAGGCGCTGGACATATAAACGATCATTGAGCCCGACTATTTACGCTATCAAGCAGAGAAATTTCCCATATGGACGCAAGCACCCTATCCTTGCCACCGAGCACCTTCGCCGATTGACTGCCTCGAGCCTTGGTCGGCGCCTGCGACTAAAGACAGGCAACAGAATTTGTCTGCAGGGGAATTACTCTGCGCCGAAAGCGTCTTTAATGAGAAGGAAGAGGGACAAGCTCCCACCGCCACGGCACCTGGCCGTGCGGATTTCATCATCACCAAGGAGAACTACATGCTGATACTCACCCGCAAGGTTGGCGAAAGCATCGTCATCGACGATGACATCAAAGTCACCATTCTGGGAGTCAAAGGGATGCAAGTGAGGATCGGCATCGATGCGCCAAAGGATGTCCAGGTCCATCGCGAAGAGATCTTCAAGCGCATCCAGGCCGGCAATCCGGCACCGGAGAAAAACGACGACCAGCACTGACCTTCCTTAAAGTCTCGAGCCGCACGGATGCGCTTGACCGACGCCCCACCCGCCCCGGCGGGCCACCTTTCAGGTGCCCAGCAGTTCGCGCACCTTGGCGATCATCCTGTCCATGTCGAAGGGCTTGTCGAATACCGCGGCGAACAGCTCCGGGCAGATGCGGCCCTGGCTGGCTTGCGCGCCACTCATGAGAATCACCGGCAAGTCCGGCAACTGCAACTCCTCGCGAATCGCCCTGACCAGCTCCTCGCCATTGAGCACCGGCATCATGTAGTCGGTGATCACCAGCTCCACCCGCTTGTCCTTGAGCGCGTCCAGTGCCTTGCGGCCGTTGCTGGCCTTCTCGACGAGAAACCCCTCATCCTCCAGGGCGAACCCGAGGATGTCGGCTATCAGGTACTCGTCGTCGACGATCAGGATGGTGTTCATCGCGCTATCCCATCAGTCGCCCCCTTGGGGCACCGCCGTGCCGGAAAGCACGCCGCTGGCGCCCTCGAAGGCCTTGCGCAGGGTGATGCCCTGCGGGCCCAGGCACAGCTCGTGCAGGGCCGGATCATGGTGGCTGTCGCGCACCTTGAGGATCGAGACCATGCGCCTGAGTTGCGAATCCAGCTCGACGAAGCGCATCAACAGCAGGTTGTCGACGATGCTCGACAGGTCCGGCGCCGGGGCCGTGATTTCCGAGCCGAAGATATCGCGCATTTCCCACGTCAACAGGACACTGACATCGCGGGCGCGCAACTCGCCGGTCAATGCCCGGAAGAACGCATTGAGCCGCGCCGGATCGACCGCCAGCCGGCTGAAGGCGCCCAGGCTGTCGATCACCACGCGCTGGGCCCCCAGCGCCTGGACCCGTTCGAGCAAGCGGGCACCGACCTGGTCCAGCAGCCCTTCGGTGGTCGGCTGCCAGCACAGCTCGAGGTCGCCCTGGCGCTCCAGCATGGCAATGTCATGGCCCAGCGCAGTGGCCTTCAGGCGCAGCCGCGCCGGGGTTTCGTAGAAGCCGAAGTGCAAGCCGCGCGCCTCGTGGCTGGAGGCGGCGAGAAAGGCCAGCCCCAAGGAGGTCTTGCCGATGCCCGAAGGCCCCATGACCAGGCTGACCGAACCCTTGCCCACGCCACCGCCGAGCATCTCGTCCAGGGCCGTGATGCCAGTGGTGACCCGGCTGAAGGTTTCCGACCCCATCTGGCTCGGGTGGCTGTACAAGGCCTCCAGGCGCGGGTAGACCTGCAAGCCGGCCTCGCTGATCAGGCACTCGTGCAGGCCTGACAACGCGCCGCTGCCACGCGTCTTGCGCAGCTGGATCTGGCGCACGGCGCGGCTGCCCACCAGGTGCTCGCCCAGCTCGATCACCCCATCGACCATGGTGTGCTCCGGGCTGCCCTCCTGCACCCGTGCACTGGTCAGCAACAGCACCGTGCACCCGGCGAACGCCGCATGCCCCTGCAGCTCGGAAACGAACTTCTTGGTGTCGAGGCTGGTTTCGGCCCGTACCCTTGCATTGAGCAGGCCGTCGACGATGAGCAGGCTGGCCTGCTGCCGGGCGATCTCCTGGCGCAACAGCCTGACCACGGCATCGAGCCCTTCCTGCTCCAGGGTGTCGAAGGCACTGACGAACTGGATCGGGTCGCCGACCAGCGCCGGATCGAAGAACGCCAGGGTCGACAGGTACTGGAACAACCGCTCGTGAGACTCGCTGAGCAAGGTCGCCACCAGCACCCGCCCACCGTCCCGCACATGGCCGCAGGCCAGCTGGTTGGCCAGGATGGTCTTGCCTGCTCCCGGCGGGCCTTGGACGATATAGGAGGCGCCCGCCACCAGCCCCCCCTTGAGCAGGGTATCGAGCCCTTCGATTCCCGTCGCCAGCCGCTTGAGTGGTTCTGCCATGTTGTCTACTCGTTGTGATCGGGGTCGGGGGCGCCTGGGCAAGCCGGCAGGTAGAGGCTCATGCTCGTCCCCTCGCCCACCTGGCTGGCCACGCAGATGGCGCCATTGCTCTGCCTGGCGAAACCATAGGCCTGGCTGAGCCCCAGGCCGGTACCCTTGCCGAACGCCTTGGTGGTGAAGAACGGCTCGAAGATGCGCGGCAACACCTCTGGCGCTATGCCCTGGCCGGTGTCGTGCACATCGAAACGCACGAAACGCCCTTGCAATCCTTCCACCTCGCCCGCCAGCTCCACACAGCCCACCTCCAGGCGGATACGCCCCTGGCCTTCGATGGCATCGCGGGCATTGAACAGCAGGTTGAGCAGGACCATCTGCAACTGCCCGGCATCCACTTCGATCAGCGGCAGGTCCGGCTCCACCCGATCCTCCAGTTCGATGTCACTGGCCAGGGCATGCTCCAGAAGACCACGGGTGGAGTCGATCAGTTCAGCCGGAGCGATGCGCGTGACGCTCATTTGCCGGTTGCGGGCGAAGGTCAGCAGTTGCCGGGTCAGCTGGGTGCCGCGCTGGCCGGCATCGAGGATGTGCTGGAGCAGGCGCTGCACCCGTTGCGAATCCTGGCTGCCCAGGGCCAGGCGGGCGGAACTGAGGATGATGGTCAGCAGGTTGTTGAAGTCGTGGGCCAGCCCGCCGGTCAACTGGCCCAGGGCCTCGAGCTTCTGCGCCTGGAACAACTGGACGCGGATGGCATCGAGTTGCAGCATCGATTCGCGGCGGTCGGTGATGTCGCGGGTGACCTTGGCCAGGCCGATGATCCGCCCAGCCTCGTCGCGAATCACATCCAGCGCAGCCAGGGCCCAGAACTGCGTGCCATCCTTGCGTACCCGCCAGCCTTCATCCTGGGCCATCCCCTGCTCCAGGGCCTGGCGCAGCAAATATTCGGGACGCCCGTCGGCACGATCCTGGGGCGTGAAGAACAATGAGAAATGCTGGCCGATCACTTCATCGGCACGGTAGCCCTTGATCCGCTCGGCACCGGCATTCCAGGACACCACGGTACCTGTGGGATCGATCATGTAGATGGCGTAGTCCAACACCGACTGGACCAGCCGTTCGTAGAGGTTGGTGGGGATTTCCGGCTGGTTGGGGCGGTCGGCTGAAACCATGCAAGCTCCACGGGCACCGCAGGGGACATATTGATTGAGCGTAGTGTATGGGTACCGATACAGGATAGACAGCTGCGCGCAGGCCTGATCATGCGGCAAGCCCATTGCAGGCTCACCGCCCGGTTTGCATGAGACGTTCGTCAGCTTTCCCGCTCGACCACCTGAGGGCTGAGCCGCCGCGGCAGCGCCACCTTCAGCAGCCACAGGCAAACCAGCATGATCGCGCCCCCTCCCCCGAGGGCCATCAGCCGTTGCGCCTCCGGGCGCGGCTCGTCGAAGCCCAGCATCAGCAGGTAACCGCCCAAGGCCATCAGGCTCAGATAGAGGAAAATCGCCAACAGATAGACCTGGAGGAACAACAAGCGCCAGAACAGCTTCGGCCGGACGATACGCGCAGGGGTGGAGGACGGCGTGGCCGAAGGCATGATTGCGTACCCATTGGATCCAATGACGTAACAGTGGCCCAGTGACAGCAAGGTGTCAACGGACATATCCAATCCCTGCCCATATCCGCCTGGAAGACGCGGTGTGGTTGACTCGGCTATAACGATGGGTTATAAAGCGCGCTTGATTGCCAGGCCCTTCTGCCCTGAAGCGCGCCGGTCGCCACGACCCTTTCAAGCGTGCGAGTGTGGTGGAATTGGTATACACAGCAGACTTAAAATCTGTCGGCGTCAGCCTTGCGGGTTCGAGTCCCGCCACTCGCACCATCTTCTTTCGAAAGGCGCCCTCGCGGCGCCTTTCTTCCATCCGGCGCAAATCGAAGCGGCTGCTAAAGTGGAACATGTCCCCGTCCACTGGAACCTCGCCATGCGCTACTCCTTGTTCGAAGGTCAACGCGACCTGATCATCCTGATCGCCCGCGTCCTGCTGATGATCCTGTTCATCATGTCCGGCTGGAGCAAGCTCACCGGCTTCGAAGGCACGGTCGGCTACATGACGTCGCTGGGCGCCCCCGTCCCGATGCTGGCAGCGGCGATCGCCGTGATCATGGAGTTCGCCGTCGGCATCCTGCTGATCCTGGGCTTCTATACCCGCCCGCTGGCGTTTCTGTTCGCGCTGTTCGTGGTGGGCACGGCGCTGCTCGGCCACCCCTTCTGGAACATGGTCGACCCCGAGCGCAGCGCCAACATGACCCAGTTCTTCAAGAACCTGAGTATCGTTGGCGGCCTGCTGTTGCTGGCCCTGACCGGCGCCGGACGCTTCTCGCTCGATCGCCGTTGACGCCTGGCCGGACGCGCCTCGCGGTGAGGCTACCTGCAAAGAGGCCTGCGTATCGCAGGCCTCAATTGTCGTCGACCTCGTCGTGCCAGGCCGGGTGGTCCTCATCGTCGAAATCATCCAGCAGCGCTTCGTCTTCCTCGGCTTCATCCAAGGCACCTTGGGCATCGGCCTCCGGGTCGAAGTCGTCGTAGAGGAATTCATGATCGAGCAGATGATCGTGCTCGGGTTCGGGAAGGTCGTCTTCGTCGTGCATACCTGGCTCCTGAGGTTAGCGCCCGCCTGTATAGGGCGATCCGAGCGCCAGGTCAATCGCTCGTGCTTAACGCTGGCTTAACCCCCTGCCAGCTAGCCTGGATGCTCTCCCTTCAAACGTCCTTGCCCGCCCCATGGCGGGCTCTTTTTTGCGCCCTCCTATCGCATCAGCCGTGGACAAGCCCATCATTGCGGCATTTCGACAGACTCTGGACATGCTCTTCACGAATTTCTGACATCATCCCGAGCACAATGCACAGGCTTCGTACGTTCTTTCAACCCGCCTCTGATGGCGGGTTTTCTTTGCCTGCCACAAAGATCGCCTTTACAGGCCAAAAAATGTGACGCAGCGCACAGTTTCAGGCATTGCCTTAAACTTTTCCGCGCTGTTCTCGTCTCTTACCCAGGATTGTCAGGCCGCCGCAATGGCATTCCGGCAGCATTTTAACCTGCTGCACAGGCGGGTACTCTGCGGCGCTGAATCCACTTTTTCCTCCCAAGGATGGATCCATGAGGCCTCTAATGCTTTTGGCCGCTTCGGCAAGCCTGTTCGCTACCCTCCCTGCCTGGGCAGACTCCCGCCAGGCCGAACGCGTCTGGACACAGGAGCCAAGTTCGTTCCTGGGCGTCGATTTGCAAGGCGATTTCCTGCAGCAGGTCGCAGAATGCCCAACCGACGAAACCCGCCCCACCGAGCCCTGCCGGGTAGCGACCGCCGACCCGAGCCGCTTTGAAATCCACGGCCTGCCCTACCTACCCATTTCGCCAGGCTACAACCTCGTCGCCACCCTGGCAGACGGACAGGTGCGCGAGCTGGTCTTCAGCGGCAATGCCAACAGCCTCCACCTGGTCACGGACATGCTGACCGAACGCTTCGGTGAGCCTGCCGAGCGCAATAGCCAGTGGGTCAAGATGAAGTCCGGGGCGTCGTATCTGACGGAGGTGATGAAGTGGAACGGAGACAAGGTGGCGATCAGCTTCCAGCGGCAGGAAAACGACCTGGGCAAGTATGCCGTGACCTTCTCTACCCTTCCTACGGAACTGGCCACCAGCACTGAGGCGCCGGCGGCTGATGTGGTTGAGGCGGATGTTTCTAAGCTTTGAGAAGTGAAAGGGTGGCGGTCATGAGGCCGCCTTCCACTCACTCCTGCATAAAGACGGCGGCGTCGCGGTCGCGTGTTATCTACCTCATCAATTGATCGGACTGATACCAGTTGGGGTGCTGCTGATCCCATAGCCTGGTGGCGGCGCGAGTACGCGTCAGTGCTTGTCGATACTTGCTGCAACTGAGCGTTTGCTTCCAGCCAGCACAAGGTGTAGCCATCGTCGCTAGCCAGAGCGCCGGTATCGGCAGGTCATTGGGTTTCCCTACAGAAAAGGCTCCTACGTGCCCAGCCATCGCACAGCCATACCGCTGCCTCGCGATGGAAGATTTTTTTACTCATCCCGTCGCTTGACTTCAATGGATCAGGTACCATCCAGAGCCATGGCAAAAGGCCATCGACAGCCACTTCCAGGCTGTCTTGACTATAAAAATATTTAACAGAATGTTTAGCATTTATAAGCGGGGAGCCAATGGAAGATATCAGTCGCAGATCGATAGAAAATCTTGAAAAAGAACTTTACGAAAAGATGTCGGGAACATTCACAGACGATCAAATCGACTTCATTAAAGACTTAATTCGAATAGAGTTAATGAAGCGAGACCGGGAAAAAATCGAAAACCTTGTTGGCTAACGCTCTTCCACCTGCCCTACGACTACAGCACATATTCGAAGCTAACCGAATACAGACTCATGGATCACGCCCGCGTTATCGGGCGTTTTCTTTTTAATGCCCGCGCCGTCGCGTAGAAGAATAGCCCTGCGTTATCCGGGTAAATGGTCATCCTTTTCTCCATGTGAAAAAGCCCACGCTCGATAGGCGGTATAAACAGGCATCCACTGCACGACGAAAGGCAGGGTTGCCCCATGTACAATACCGACCCTTTTTAGCGGGCATGTACAAAAAACCATTTTCACATCAACGAATGTTGGTGTGTTTAGTTTTGGCGATTAGAAACTCGGTAACGTCGCGACTGAACACCCAAAGGCCATTGCTGTAGACTCCTGATCCTACTCTGCCCACAGGAGCCTCAATGTCACAGCAAGAAAGCACCAGCCCCACCTGGTGGACCGTTGGTCTTTTCACACTCATCTTTTCCGTGGCTTCGTCACTCATCACGGCAACTGTCAAATTCGTAGAGATCAAGGGCGACCTATCTGTATCAACTAACAAGGTCCAAGCGCTTGAAAAATCGAATGCACAGCTACGTGGCTACATCGAGCAATGGAGGACCGCGAACGATCGACTGCAAGCTCAGCTGGGCGCTACAAGCAGCAGGCTGCATGCATTAGAGAACGACCGATGCATCCCCCTCAGGGATGAAGTGAACGATATTAGCCACACCATCCAGAACGCAGAGAAGTGGGGTTACTCGCTCTCCCGAATCGCAGCGCTACGTGAACTCAGTCACGAATATCAGGAAACTCTCAGGGCGTGTTACGGCAGCAAGACCTGAGACGCCTAGTCCAGCCGCACGATCTTGGGCGCGGCGCCTTTGGCTCGGTGCAATAGGATTGAGGGAATGCAACGCAGATCGATCTGTTCGAAGCGCGCGCGCAGCCCTCCTCCTACAACTACTCAAGCCCGCCGACGATTCCGGAAGGCACCAACGATCAGCAACACAGCGCCAGGAATCAGCAACCCTGCAGCTGTCCAGCCGAACGCGGGCTGGCCGGCGGCACCAACCGCAGCGAAAGCGGCGCCAATGGCAATCATTGGTGCGCCAGCGATATAGAACGGGGTTTTGGCAGCCTTGCTCATATCGATTCTCCTGTGGGGCAGCCATTTAACCATACATGCCACCACTGGCGGCGCGGAAAGACTCTGCTCGAGCGCCAAAAGCTGCTGGGCACCGCCATTAAGGAGGAGATCACGACGCGTGTTTACCGCCGCGTCGGAGCGATCGCCAAGCCCTCGAAAGGCTGACGTTTCGGAACTCCTAGCCTTTGGTTTCAGAACTCCTGCCTTTTCCAGCCCACAACGAAAAAACCCGTAGACCTAGATCTACGGGGTTTTGAAGAGTGGAGGCCGAGGTCGGAATCGAACCGGCGTAGACGGATTTGCAATCCGAACCGTATTTCTTTGAATTTCAGTAACTTACGAGATTATCAGTTCCGCATGAAAGCATTTCTAGCTCGGCTGCAGCCCTTTAAAATCAAGGGGTGCGGAAGAGGTTGCGGAACCGATTTTCGTCCCTCCTCCGGCGTTCTGCCAACCCAAATCCCCACTCAATGAAGCGTTTCAGAAGGCCCGCCCAAGGCACGCAACTGGTAGTCCGTCACGACCTGGAAAAGCGACTCGGCCAGCAAGCGTAGGCGCTCGATCTCCTCCGGCGCCGCACCAGCATCCTCGGCCTGGTGATACTGCCGCAGAGCATCGACCGCCTGCTGTATCAGCGGCTCGCCGGCGAGGATCATTCCTTCTAGGGTGCGCTTCACCGCCTGGCTCCTGTCACTTGGTCAACGCATTATAGGCCGCCTCGCAGGCCAGGCCGGCTATTCGAGCTCTGTCATACGCCTTCGCCAGCTCTCCCGCTCGTTCATCAGCCCGTGCGAGCAGGTCGGAGAGCACCATGGCGGCGCGGGTGGCTGCTTGGCCTCGGGCGATAGCACCGGTATCCGTGGCGGGGCAACCGACGGTGGCGGCAAGCTTGGCTGCGTCATCGCGCATCCGCTGGCCAGCAGCATCGGCGCCAGCACCACCAGCATCAGCCACTTGGCTTTCCTGTCTTGCATGGGCTCTCCCCTCCTCCTGCGCCTCGGCGCGTCGTTGTTCTTCTTCCCGGGCGCTACGTTCGCCAAGCACCTCAGCCAGGCGATCGCCACTGTCCCGCTGTGCTGATGCCTGGGCGGCCTGGGCCAGCTCCACTGAACGACCGTGCTCGTATGCTCCCCAATGGGAGGCCAGCAGTACCAGCACTGCCACGCCAACTGTTGCCCAGGGGTTCATGCCAGGGCCCGCCGCACACCCTCATCGATCACCGTGGCCTTGTACGGGTTGCCACCGTTCTCATGGATGATGATGCTCTCGACGAAAACCCGCAGTGTGGCTGGGTCCTTGATGTTGATCGGGGCGGTGGTGCGCACGCCCAGGCGCTTGGCCACGGCCGAGGCGTAGGCCTGGGTGTCGTTCTCGTTCGCCGGCGCCCAGCGATTGATGGTCTCCAGCACCGTGTCGATGCCCTTCCCGCCCACGCCGGGCATGCCGTCCTTGCCGCGATAGTTGATCAGCAGCTTGCCCAGGGCGCGGATGCCGTTCTCGGGCGTGTCGAACCGGGCGAATCGTGGCTTGGCCACACCCATCTCCAGGCCGAGCTGGCCCTGCCAAGCGTTGCGGGGGTTGAAGTCGATGTTGCCGGGATTGTTGTTGCGGATACCGCGAGCGGTCATAGGTTTTCTCCAGGCAAAAAAATACCGCCAGGCGGCGGTCGGTGGGTTCGGGGCGGATCAGGCCGGCAGCGCGGGCCAGTCGATCTCTGCGGGGTAGCCTGGCTGGTCAGGCAGGCGGTTCAGGGCGACTCGATAACGTTTCCAGGCTTTCAGTGAGTCGGCCTCGACCTCAGTGGCTTCATCGAGGTCGACGGCATCCTGGAGCGGGGCGATGGCTTCGTCAGCGGCCTTGCGCAGCCTGGCGATCTCCGCCTGCACATCCGCGAGCAGACTGGCTGCCGCCTGCGCGGCCTTCATTTCTGCCGTGACCATCTTCGACCAATCAATATTGCTCATCTGCGTTCGCCTCGCCGTCTTGCTGTGGATCGTCGTCCATCGGGTCTTCCATCGAACCATCGTCGACGGGAGCCTCCTGCTCCTGCTCGGGGATCACGGGCACCGGAATCTCAGGGGCTGGAATGGGAGCAGCGTCATGAACCGGCAACCCCAGGGGGCCGTCGTCCTGCAGAATGATCGGTTCGGGGAACCTGGTCTCCTTCGGTGCGTTGGCCCCATGCGGGAGGACCAGGGTCAGGTGCAGTTCACCATCGATGCGTTCCACCGGGCCCGCGAACCAGGTTGAGTCGATTGCCTCCCGAGGGAGGGTTGCCCCGTCTGGAAGCGGGCTGAAGTCGAACTCCTGGCCATTCAGGTAAAGCACGTCGCCCTCGCGGTCGACGACGAGCTCTTCGTCCAGGCGAACTGGGGAAAGATTGATGCGCATTATGACCATCTCCCTACAGCAACGGCGTCAAAAAAGTTTCCAGAAGCATCAGCGGCAACGAAGGCGCCAACGGAAAGCGCGGCAAGAACGGCTGACGACACGTTTCTTGAGTACGCCCCAACAGTCGTGATTTGCTTTTGCGTGGGGAGCGTTGAGGACACTAGGTTTACCGAAACAGTTGGAACTTGTACAAATGGCATCGGATAAGTCCAGGTCACATTAAGGTTTGATGCATTCACAAAGTTGAACGCTCGCGCCCAAAGACGGCAGATAAGAGCGCCGTTTGCGTACTTGAAGTATTCCCCGTTTGCGTTGCTGCCGTACTCCATCTGCGGGATAAAATCATTGTCCTGGTTACTGCGGATATAAGTAACGCCGCTGGTGAAGTGAGTAAGCACTTGGTTGGCCGCGTTACCCGAGTTGAGGGAGTTGTGCGTGACGGAGTAAGGGCCAGCCGGCAATCCCTTGTGGGTGCCAACAATGTCAATACGGTACAGCCCCGTGGGCAGCGTGTAGCTGTCCAGCTGCGCCGTGGTCAGCTGCATCCCGGAGAGAGCCCCCAACCCGAAATCACCAACCTTAAGGATCTTGCCGGCTGTGCTGTCCAGAGCAGACCTGGTGATCATGCCGGTATCCATACGCTCCTTCCACGGCCCCCACGTCCCTTGGTTCCGCGTCCGGGTGAACATCCGGTTGTACAGGTCCGCGTTGTTGGTCTGTACCGTGATGACAGTCTGAGCAGTGTAACCCGATGCTCCAGCCGAATACCCTTCGACCAGCAGCAACCCGGAGGCACCCGACAGCGGCGTGTTGGCAGCAGTATTGCTGAACCGATAGATACCTCCATCAGTGGCGACGTCGAGATCGGTGATGTTGGGCCCGATGGTGCCGATGCCGTAGCTGCCGAGAGCAGTAGTCAGCTTCGAATCCACCATGCTCTCGTTAGCGCACTCCTCCCATGGCCCCCAACTGCTGGACCACATTGCCCGGATCCAACATCTACGATAGTTGCCGGTCACGGACGTCAAAGGATAGGCCCGTTGCTTGTGCCCGGAGACACCGGAGCCGCCAGGGATGTGCTCGATTACATGGTTAACAGCGAGCGGGAGACCGGACGCCGTGGCGTCGGCAGACGAGATCGCCAAGAAGTTCGAGACCCGGTTAGCGTCAACCGTTGCCATGGGGACCACGGAAATCGAGGTCACCCCTAAGCCATAAGAGGCCAGGACAGATGCCAGCGTGCTAGTCACGTACGCTTCCGAGGACACGATAACCCAGTCACCCCACGTCGGATTCGCAGGGGTCGTCGAAGCCCCGGTGCAATGGCGGAACGCTGTCCTGTTGGTACCGGGGTTGTGAAGAACCTGGGTGGCCTGGAACTGCGAAGAGTCGCTCTGCCGGATCTGCAGTTCGATGGTGTTCGAAGTGTTCCAGCCGGCGGGCATGCCGGTATTCCCTCCCAGCGTCCGGTAGACGCCCGCGCCGACGTTGGAGCAGTCGTTGATCGACGTGTTGGGCCAGTTGGGCTGCTGCGATACCCCTAGGCCGAACGCAGCAACTACCGAAGCAATCACCGCGTTCGCGGCTTCGACGTCCAGCACTTCTTTCCAGTCGGACCAGGTACCGCCGAACTGCTGCCGATGGAACATCCGGTGCTTGTTCGCGGCAACGGAGGTCAGGGGGAATGCAATCTGCCCCGACGCATTGCCGTTGGACGAACCCGAGATATGGATGATCGACCAAGCGATCGATGGAATCTGAGGCGGGCCGTTGACGCCACCAGAGGCCGCAGTCGACAGCAGGTAGAATCCACTGGCCGTCGGCGAGTTTGCGTCAGCAATCGTGACACCAACACCGCCCGTGCCGCCGATTCGCTCGTACAGTTCGGTGAAGTTCGCGTTCGTCTTCTGGAATGCCGTGCGCGCGTCATCGCCATCCAGGCCGGACGGCGCCGTACCCAGGTTGATATCTTGCTTGGCCATCAGGCCTCCTATTTAGAATCCGGTAACGTCTACGATCATCAAAGTGGGGGGCTGCATTGCTGGAGAGGATGCCGGTGGCGCCACTCCCGCACCGCCGGTTGGCCTTGACGAGATCGGCAACTCGCCAACCCCAGCGCTGGAAGGGCCAATGCTCACGCCGTACGACATTTGAACCCAGTACGGGATGCCAGCCAGGGCGGCACCAGTACCGCGCTTTGGGAAACTACCAATTCCAGCTGCATAGTTTCTGGTAGTGCTGGGCCACGCCCGAGTGGTACCGGACGCAGCACCGCGCACGATGTCCGACACCCTTAGAAACTTGCAATCGGAATCGAAGGTTAGGATCCCTGCCGAATCGAAGAGCTGAAGGCCAGAAGTCGAAGGGGTGATGGTTTGATCAGCAAATCCATAGATTTTGATCGTTCCCTCTGCTGAGCATTTGAACCGCCATGTCGTGCCTACCCGTGTCCACAACCCGATGAACATCGAGGTGTCGGAGTAGAAGAACAAAGATTTGACCGAGGTCGGGATTGTAATATCGAAGTAGTAATTGGCGCTGACGAAAGGCCCGGTGTTGCTTACAAACGGGCCGCTGAACGTGGCTTGATAGGCCAAGGTCGCCACTCTTGTCTCCGAATCAATCTGGAACACGCCATCATCAAACCAAACCGTCATGCCTGCTGGCATCAGAACGTTCCTGCTGAGATGTTGACAGCACGTCGCGGAACGCTAGCGCCGCCCATCGGGTTGGTGAAATCGACAAATGACCAAGTCACCGTCGTACCGCTGATACTGACGTTGGGATAGGCATAGAGGGTGGCCAGCGTAAGATCCGCCGAGTTGTCTTCGACGAACACAAACGGCTCACCACCATCCGCGAGCCCAGCAACAGTTCTACTTCCATTGGCCGTACCGCTCGACCAGGTCTCATGGATACGGCCGATGCGAGACGTAAGGTCCAACATCAGCACACCGTTCGCATTCCATGTTTGTAGGCCTTCTGGCATATCACCCCCATATCCCAAGCCTGACACGCATACGGGTTTGGTCGTAGACGGTCAGAAGCTGGTTCGTCACGTTCATACGGCCTTGCCCGGCTCGCACTCCGTTGATCTCGAATTCATTGGTAACGAAGTTGATGCGAATCCCCTGCGAGCCCGCCACATAGTTCGAACTCTTCAACTCGCCAGTGATGATCAAGTTGATGATGTCGGCCTGCTTGATGATCGCGCTGTTCAGGAACGCCTGCCCGTTCTCCAGCGCGAACACCGACTTGGCCACGCCGTTGATCTGGTTCAATACCGCGAACCGGTCAGCCAGGAACAGCACCTGCGACTGCATGCCGCTCGGCGTGTTCTCGATGCCAATCCCCATGCCGGCGCTGTAGTAGCGCCCCTGCGAGTCGACGCCCAGCTTGATGCTGTACATCGCGTTGAGCTTGCCATCGGTCGTTGCCTGGGTTTGGGCAATCGTCTGGATGGAGGCCTCGTTGTCGCCCGTACGGCTGCTCAGCTGGGTGATGGACGTTGACAGGGCTTCGTCAGCCGTGGCACGGGTAGTGGCCTCGGTAATGATCGAGGCTTCGTTGTCGTCGATCCTGGAGTTGGCGTTGGTGATCTGAGTCGTCAGCGCCTCATCTGCCGTCGCTCGCGCAGTGATCTCTGTCACCAGGTCAGCGCTCACACCGTCCAGGTCCGCGCTCAAATGCGTGATCTGGGAGGCGAGCGCCTCGTCCGCGGTGGCCCGCGTGATCATTTCGGTGGACAAGTCAGCGCTGACGCCATCGAGGTTGGCACTGAGGGACGTGATCCGGAGCGCCAGAGCCTCGTCTTCGGAGGCGCGAGCGTAGGCCTCCTCCTGGATCTTCGCATCGATTGCGGGGCCCAGTTCGGTGGCGATGGTGTCGATCCTTTGACTGATCGCCAAGTCCGCCGAGGCGAAGGCGCTGTACGTCGTCCAGGCTGTAGCCTTGACGCCAGAGTCGCCGGCCTTCCAGTCGGTACCACCAGCCATCCTGGGGAACACCTGCGCCTCGACGCCGATGATCCTGGTGGCCATCGCGGCCAGCTCACCGTTGATCTCCTCGACGCTGGTTTCGACGCCATCGATTCGAACCGCCAAGGCCGAAACCATCTCGCCAAGAGAGGCGTAATCGCCCATGTACTCCCAGTACGTGGCATTGGTCACCGGGGTGCCCGCCGGAACGTCCTGCCTGGCTCTGTACAGCTTGCCGTCCAGCTTGACCAGGGAGCCCGCCAGATAGGCTTGATTCGCGTCCCAGTCGGGAGTGCCCGCGATATCGGCAATCTGCGACTGCAGCGAGTCGATCTGGCTCTGGAGCGCCGTGTCACCCTCGGTGATCCGGACATTCACCGAGCCTGGGCCGTTGCCAGAGATCTTCTCGATTTCGGACAGCAGCTCCTGGCCGAGCTCAGTTTCGGTGATCTTGCCGGTGATGTAGTCGAGAATCTCGCTGGCATCGGCGTTCGACTGCCCAAACACCCAGTCAGTCCAAGGGCCAATGTTGCCGCTTCGGTCTACCAGGCGCGCCCGGAAATACCTCACTACCGCTGCGGCCATGCCGCTGTGCAGGTAGGTCGAGGTCGGGTACGCCTGCAGGCCAAGGGCAACCGGGTTCTGGCCGGTAGGCTCGGAGGCCATCTCGATCTCGGTGTACTCGGTATCACCCGCGCCTGCCGGGAAGCCCCAGGTCAGGCGAATACCGAAAATCTCCGGGGAGGTATTCAGGAAAGCAGGCGCCGGCGGCTGTCCTTCCTTCCCTTTCAGCTCCGTCAGCATGGAGTTGCGCCAGATCGACGTGATGTCGAAGGCGCTCACAGCCCGTACCCGAGCCAGGTAAGCCCCGGCGTAGATGCCCACCACGTCAACCGAGGTGGTGCCGACGCGCTGCAGGCGGATCCAGTTGCCGTCGTCCTTGCGCCACTCCACGTCATAGGCCACGGCACCTTCAACCGCAGGCCAGGCGATGGTCATGGTGCTGACCGCAATGCCCTGGGAGATTGCGTATTCCGACGTCAGCGTGACGCTCGCCGGCGGTGCCACGGTGGTGACCGGGATCACGCTGATCGGCCGGCTTTCCAGTTTGGCGCCGGTGTCGATCGCAGCGAACTTGCTGGGGTTGAACTCGAGGGCCGTGATCTCGTACTGCCCTTCCTGGGTGCGCGAAGTCTTCAACACGCGGAACAGCTGGATAGCCAGGTCCTCGTAGTCGATCGCCCACTGCAGCTGCGGCTCAGGCTGGACGCTGTAGGCGGTGGTCACGGTCACCGCACGGCCGTTCACCGATTGGACCGTGCGCGCCTGGGCAGTGCCGTTCGGCAGGTTCAGGATCAAGCGGTCGCCCGCCTTGATCGGCGTGTCGCGGTCCAGGGTCACCACCCGGCCGGCGGCCGCCGAGATCCGGCCACCGTTGGGCCTGCCGGCCACCAGCTCATCAGCCACGGGGATGACATACCCCGGGAGCGGAATGCGCCCCTCCATGCCTGTCCGGAAGGTGACGGTGCGATCCTGGTCGTTGCTCAGCAGCGCCCACTTGCCGCGGCGCTGGGCCTCGGAGGCGCGGGTGCAGCCGATGGCCGAGATCTCGATCGGTCGGTCCCGGTACCGGCGCTGCAGCGCCAGGTCGGTCACCGGGATAACGTCGGTGTCGTAGTTGTTGGCCGGGTTGTCGTAGCTGACCAGGGCCCGGCTGTAGTGGGTGTTGCGCTCGGCACCGCCATACACGAAGTCGCCGTCAATGACGTTCGAGCGCGTGAAGACGTAGTCGATGTCCTGGGCGCGCGGCATGTCGGCCTGCATGAACAGCGAGCCATGCGCCCAATAGACCATGCCCCGGTAGATGGCCGAGAGATCCCGCAGCAGCATCCAGGCCTCGGCCCTGCCCTGCAGGTTCATGTCGCACAGGTAACGCGGCTCCTGGCCGCCCAGGCCATCCGGCACCAGTTGGTCACAGTACTGGGCGATGCGGTACATCTCCCACTTGTCGACCATCCACGACTTGATACGCTTGCCCAGGCCGAAGCGATCCTCGACGCACAGGCCATAGGTCACGAACGCCGGGTTGTTGGTCCAAGCCTGCTTGAAGGTGCCATCCCACACGCCGGTGTAGGTCCGGGTGATCGGGTCGTAGTTGCTCGGCACCGGCCAGCGGCGCGCCTTGCACCGCACCGTGACCTCGGGGATGTTCTGGAACTGCTGGGCGTCGAACTCGATGTACAGCAACGCGGTGTTCGGGTAGCGCAGCTTCTCGTCGATGATCTCGGTGTAGCCCGCAATGGTCATCGTATCGGCGACCGTGCCGCTGTTCTGGTTCGGCGTGATCCGGCGCACGCGGAACATCCAGCCCGAGGTGGCGGTCGGCAGGTCCACGCTGACAGAGCGCTGGTAGCCGTTGGTGGTCTTGCCGTCCACGGCGCCGCGGTGCGCCTCGGCATAAGCCCCACCATCGGTGGCGATATCGACGGCGTATTCGATGCGGTAGCCGTTGGTATTGCCGCTGCTGTCCTGGCTGGCCAGACGCGGCCAGGTGAAACGAAGGCGCAGGCGCGAAAGCTGGATGTTGCTCAGGGCACGGGTGAACGGCGTATCACTGCGCAGCTCGACGTTGACCGTGGTCTCGTTCTCGATCGCCGGGATACCCTTGATGTACTGCTGATCAATGCTGCCTGGGCGCCATTCCCACTTCACGCCCGGGAAGTTCACGTTGCCGCTGGCATCCATGATCGGCGTGTTGTCGAGGTAGATATCGCGATCCGTCGGCGTGCCATCGAATTCGCCCTCGCCAACAGCCAGGAGAATGCTGGCGATGTTGGTGGACTGCAGGGTGTCCGGCGACTCCACCGGCGTCTTTGGCTTGCTGCTGCCGCCTTTCGCGCCAGCAATGCCGAGCTGCTGTGCTGCGCCCATGCTTTCCTCCGGGCATAAAAAAACCGCCCGGAGGCGGCTTGTTCGCTGATGCGTTGCTATTTCTTGTCTTCGGCGCGGATCGACGCAGAGATGACCGCCCCGCCCCATCGGCGCTCACCGATGCAGATCGGGACCGGGTTGCCGCTGGCCGTGGTGTTCTTGGCGCTACCGAAGGCGTAGGACGGCAGGTTTTCCGGGGCGGCGCTCTGGGATAGGCCCTTGGCCTGGGGACTGAGCATCTGGATGACGCCGCCGGCGACCAAACCAATACCCGCTCCAATCAAGGGCGTGCCGAATGGGGTGGCCGACAAGAATACGCCCGCAACGATCATGACGGCCCCCACGATTGTCTGGAGAATGCCGCCCCGCTTACTCCCTCCGAGCACGGGCACAATTCGAATATCGTGACTTCCGCCGCGCTCGAAATCCTCTTGGCCGATGTTCTTACCGTTCCGGAATATAGCGAACCGCATGCCAAGTGAGTCCAGCCTCTTCACCTCATCCTCGAAACCGGGCAGTGTTGCCCGCAACGCTGAGAACACCTCCTTTACGGTACCGCCATCCAGGAGGCGCCGATGGATTCGGCCGAATCGCCGCATAAGTGGGCCAGACAGTTTGATGGTTGCCATTCCAGAGCTTGCGGATGCCGCGATCATGCAGAATCTCCAGGTAATAAAAACCGCCCGAAGGCGGTCTGTCAGTCGTAATTGATGTAGGGCCCAATGTAGACCCCGTTCATGTCACCACTAATCCGGTACACACTCTCCCGGCCGGCTTCCACACGCCCGGCAATTGAGCGAACGGCCATCCCTCCGCAGAGGCCTGAGCCAGATAAGCCGATTCCGAGATTCGGCTGGCCAGGAGGCAAATAAAACGTGGCTCTCTGACCTGGACCGACTTTCGCTGACTTTTTCCCGTCGATGTACACGACAATGTCACAACCCGAGCCTAATGCACCCGAATCACGGACCACAGTCAAAGTCCCGCCACCATCGGCCGGTTTCGACTGGAATGCATAGAGCTCATTTCTAGGCACAGGATCAGCCTGTTGAACAGGAACTGCCGAAGTCGCACACCCCGCCAGCAACGCCAGCCCCACCACCCCGATCAGAATTCGCATGTGATCCCTCCCTTGAAAAGGCGGAATGTATCACTTGGCGTCCCGGTGACGCAGTACCAGGCGTGTCCGGTCGAACCAGGGGCCGCCGAACACGATGATTTCTGATGGCCTGCCGTACAAGTGATGCAGCAGAAATGGGCCAGGGCCGAACACCTGGGCTTGCTCGCCGGGCAGTTGGGCATCGCTTCCCAGGTAAATGCCGGCGTGGTTCGGGTGCGCGGTGCGCCCCACAGCCATGACGATCATGTCGCCGCGCCGGGGCTGGCTGACCTGGTAGAAGCCGGCGGCCTCATAGGCCTGCTCGTAAAGGCTCGGGCCGTCGGCCTGTTCCCACCAGCCGTCCTCTCGGGCGTAGGCCGGGAACTCCAACCCCCGCTCGCGCTGGTACCAGTCCGCACAGACCTGCCAGCAATCCCAGGCACCGTGCACGAATGGGCGCCCAAGTAGCGGCGTCTGGCCAGCGGGCGTAATCGTCCTGAGATCCCCTTCGGGCCAAGACAAAATGTGCCAGGGCAACGCCGTGGCCTCGCACATGGCCAGGTCGCGCGGCGACGGCCGGCTGGTGGCGTCCGGGTGCGAGTGCACGATGCCGATCACTTCGCCCTGATCCTCGGCCGCGGCGTACTGCTCGGGTGAGATCCGGAACTCTTCCGCTGGGTCGCTGGCCGTGTTGTCACACGGGATGTACCGCTGGGTCCGGCCGGCGGCGACGATCAACCCGCAGCACTCGCGCGGGTATTCGGCCGCGGCGTGCTTCTGCACGGCGGCCAGGATGTGTTTACGCATGGTCAGCTCCGCGCGATGAGAGAGACGGCGGGGAACCCACCGAAGGGCAACGGGTTGCCTTCGCCGAAGCGTGGGATGCAGCCGGTACCCAGGCACCCATCGCACTCGTCCAGCTCGGGGTTGTCGGTCAGGTTGCCATCCTTGTCCCGGTATGGCCCGGTGTAGCCACAGTTTGGCCCCCGGTAGCCTCCAGTCATGGCCCAGTGGCACAACTGGGTCATCTGCCGACCAATCGACTCGCCCCCCACGTCGCCAGGGCTGGCCAGCTCCCAGGCCACGGTGGTGCCGTTTTCAGAGACCTTCTGGTCGATGTACCAGACCTCAAGGCTCTCCTCGGTCGGGTCGGCCTCGGGGTTGCCCCCAGGGAAGTTCGCCGCATCGAGGTACTGGCCCAGCGTGTGCCGGATCGTCAGCTTGAACTCGAGCAGGTCATCGAAGGCCAGGCACAGCGCCGTGATCCGCCCGTTGACGTTACCGACCGAGATGGTGGGCCGAACCGCCGTGCCGTCCGAGTTGGCCTCGATGCCCTCGATCTGCATGGGCCAGGCGCCGTATTCATGCCCCTGCCACCAGATGGACTTGGCCGGCAGCTGATCGGCATCAGCGCCAGCGGCAGCCAGTTCCTCCGGAGTATGTGGTATGGCGTGCCCATGGAATCGGAGAACATCGGCGCCGAAGTCGCTGCCGTCCAGCTCGAACAGCATGATCTCAGCGCCAGGCTCCAGCTTCTGGAGCTGTGTGATAAGGCTCATGGGTGATACGCCCGCTCGAAGGTCATTGAAAGAACGCCGATGCCCCCGGGCCTCCACTGCTCACGGAATGTCGAGCAGCGGTACAGACCGAGGACGCCAGCGGGTGTGGTCCACAGGAACGACCGATAGCCACCATGGGCGCGGATGAAGCTCAAGATCGGCTGTAGCTCCTCCTTGAGGCCACCGAAGGTCAGCGAATGGGTCTCGTCCTCAGCGTTCAGACCATCGCCGCTCACCTGGGCATAGCCGTCCCCGAACCGGGACCGGCGAACCCGAAGCGTGCTGTCCGTGCTGACTTCGTCGTCCGGCACCCAGATAAAGGTCTCGATGGCCATCAGCCCCTCCCGTTGCTGTTGCGATAGCTCGTCCCGCCAGGCCGCCAGGAAGCGGCAATAGCCCGCTCGGCCGTCAGTTGCATCTGTTGCTGCAGGTTCTGCTGCAACGCGGCGCTGTCCAGCTGCATCCCTTCAGCACCCCGGTCCTCGACGGTGAAGTACATCGGCGCATCCACCTGCACCACCGTGCCGCCGGCAGGCGATCCACCAACCACTTGCACACCCAGGGAGCCGTCGGAGCCTCGCGCCAGCGGCATGATCGCCTCCGGCCCGGCCTCGCCGGCGATGCCCAGCCTCCCGCCAGCCATGCCGAATGGCGTTGGCTGGTTCAGGATGCTGTTCGACGCAAAGGCGCCACCCTTGGCGAACATCTGCACCCCGCCGCTCCAGGCGCCGCCAAGCGCCTGCGGGAAGTAGGTGTTGGAATAGCCCGCCTGCGATGCGCCAAGGTTTGACGACACCGCTCCCGCCGACCCAGCCTCCAGGCCATTCCCTCCGCCGCCGAAGTAGCTGCCCACTGCGGATACCCCAAGCCCTACCAGGCCGCTGAGCAAGGAGCTCGCAGCCTGTTGGCTGGCGATCCTGGCCATGTCCGCGATAACGCTGGTGGCGAAGTCCTTAAATTTCGCCTTGCCAGTCATGGCGAAATTGGCGATGGCGTTGCTGGCCGTGTTGAAGCCGGCGGTCAACATGTCATCCGTCGCGCCCGCTACATCGGCAGCATCGGCACGGATGTTGTCCCAGGCGCGGCGTGCGCCGTTGCGATAGTCCGCCTGCGCTTGCAGCCGGGCGTCGAAGCCGTCGACCTCCATCTGGATCTCGCGTGCCTGGTAATCGGCCAGGTCGGCAAGACGTTGCTCGTAGGCCGACTGGGTGAGCTTCCGGGAGGCATCCTCCTGCTGCTCCTCCAGCTGGCGGCGCGCCTGGGCGTACTTCTCGCGAACAGCGTTGAGGCGGTCGGCCTGCTCCCGTTCGTTGTCGCCCATACCGACACCGGCGACATCTGCGCTGATTGCGTCCTGCCGCGCCTGCAGCACCACCTCCATGGCCTTGCGGTAAGCCTCGGCGCTATTGCGCCTGATTTCCGCCAGCTTCCGCTCCTCCTCGGTGCGCTTCTGGATGGTGCCGTCGGCATAGGCCGCATTCAGGTTCTTGATGCCGAGCTCCATCTCGGCGGCGGTGATCTTGCCGGCGGCCTGAGCCTTGCGCAGCCCCTTCACACCCTCGGCCAGGTCCTCCAGGCGCTTCTTCTCGGGTAGCGCGCGATCAATGATCGCATCGAGCGCCTTGATTTCATCCTTGAGCGCCTTGGTGCGGTCCTTGCTGCTGTCAGTGGCCGCCTTGCTGGCCTTCTTCTGCGCCTCGATCGCATTCGCCGCCGACAGGATCGCCTGGCGGTCGGTCTCAGTGAGGTCAGCGTTTTCAGCAATGTAGCGATTGGCGATCTTGATCGCGTCGCCATTGTCCTGCAGGCCGGCCAACTGCTTCTGCAACGTGTCCAGGTACGTCTGCCCGGCCGTGCTCATTCCGGCCTTGGCGGCATTATTCGCGTCGGTGGCGACCGTGTTCTCCTGCGTGACACTGGTCAGAACGCGCAGGGTCTCGGCGATCAGGTTCGAACGCTGATCGGCATCGCTGACAGCGCCGGCCTGGGTGATCCACTGCTGCACGGTACCGGCCGGCAGTTGCAGGCGCTCGCCGACCTCTCGCAGGATCGGCGCCAAGTCGGCACCGGACGCGCGGGCCTCGTTCAACCGGTCGATCACCGATTGGTATTCGCGAAGCTGCTTCCCATACTGCCCCCCCGAATCCCGGGCGGGCGCCGTGACGGTTGCGGAACGGATGGACTGAGCCAGATCGCCATAGGCGTCCTTGACCTTGTCCGTCGCGTTGATCTGCTCCTGCTGCCACTTCACCAGCGATGCTTCACGCTGGTCGCGGTTGAGCTTCTGGAACTCCTCGCGCAGCTGGGCAACGGGCTTGTGCAGGTCGTCGAGGCTGACCCCGGCCTGGTCCGCGTTGTCACTCAGCAGCAGGAAGCTGGCCGCGGTGGTGCCGGCCAGCAGCGCGAGCCCCATTGGTCCGCCCAGCGCCGCCAGCAGGCCGCCGGTGGCGGCGCGCGTCAGGTTGGTCTGGGCGATGGCCAGTGCATCGGTGGAAGCCTTGAGGGCTGCCTGCTTGGGGATCAGTTGCGTTTGCACCAGGGACAGGCGCTGCATGCCGGTGGCAGCCGCCACGGATGCCTGAGCCTGCTGCAATTGCGCCTGGGCGTAGATGCGCTGCGCGTCGGCAGCACGCAACGCGGCCTGGGCATTCTGGATCTCTGCGGCCCGCTGGGCGAGCGCAGCCTTCAGCGCCAGGCCGGACTTGGCGACGTAGTTGGTCAGCGCCGCCACGCCAGCGCCACCCATGGCCGCCGCAACCAGGTTGATGTTGTCTGCGACCGCAATCAGCGCGCTGGAAAGCCCAGCGACCGCGCCGGTACGCTCCTCCATGTTGCCCAAGTAGGAGCTGATGGCGTTGCCGATGTTCACCATCGCGTCCTGGACGCTGGTGGACATGTCGGCTGCTGCCTTGCGGTTGACCTCAACGGTGCGCAACAGGCCGGTGTTGATGGCCTCGAGCGACAGCTTGCCCTGGACGCCCAGCTTGCGGATCTCTTCCGCGCTCTTGCCGGTCGCGCTGGCAATCGCATCGACGATGGTCGGCATGGCCGACTGGATCGACACCCAGCCGTCCGCATCGACCTTGCCGGTTTGCAACGCCTTCGAATAGGCATCCAGAGCCGAGCCGGCCTTGTCGGCCGCTGCAGCGTTGGTCACCAGCAGGAAGCTGAAGCTGTCGGTGATGTCGAGCGTCTGCTGGGTGTTGAAGCCCAGACTGCGCATCACGTCGGCCGTACGGATGTACAGCTCCTGAGCCTCGGCCAGGGGCCGGTAGGTCTCCTGCGCGGTTTGCAGCAGGCGCTCCTGCACCACTTGGTACTCGCCAGCGCTACCAGCGGCGGCCTTCATCCGGTCGGCCATCTGCCCGTAGGCATCGACCTGCTTGATGATGCCGCCGATCAGGCCGGCACCGGCAACAGCCGCGAAGGCGCCGCGGATAAGCGCCCCGGCCTGTTGAGCCGCACCGCCGGCGCTGTCAAAGGCGGAGTCGACTTGAGCCAGGTTGCGGTCGATCGACTGGGTGGTGCGCGCGACCACCTGGTCCGCACTGGCCAGCTCGCGGCGCAACTGCTGCGTGGTGGCCTCGATCTGGACCAGCATGCCCTGGACTTGTTGGTCGGCCATGTGAAACTCCAAGCACAAATAAGCCGCCCCAAGGCGGCGGTCTGCCTACTATTCGCGTCGGCCTCGCAGGAAGGCCTTCAGGCGATCCGCCACGCTTCCGCGCTTCTGCGGTGCAGCCTGCGGCTTCGCCTTACCGACGTTCATCCAATCCAGGCGGGCGTCGAGGGCGAGCATGATCTGCGGTATCGGGGTGCGCCATGCGGTGTCAGGCGGCCAGCCAAGCCAGCCGGTGGCCACGCCGAACAGGTAGTCGACGTAGCTGCCATTCCTCACGGCGCTGTGCTGACCGCCTCGGGCTTTCCCCGGCCGGCCACGCTCGGCGGCACCGGGTTCAGCAGGAAGGTGATGTACTCCGTCAGCTTGCCCGACACCTTGGCCACGCCGGTCTGGAAGACCTCATTGGCGACCGTGGGGTGTTGCTCGCCTGGCAGCCCGGCGCCGGCGACGATAATGTCGGCGCAAGCACCGATCGCCATCAGGCGCATGGCATCCAGTGCGGCGCGCAGGCCGCCGAACCGGGCTTCGATCAGCAAGGCCGCCTCGAGGGTCGGCTTCAAGGTGTAGCTGCGCGCACCGACCACCAGGGTAACGGTGCCATGCAATGCTTCGCTCATGGGGGTTCTCGCAGTAGGTGACGGGGCTCAGCCCCGTCTATCACGGGGTGGCCGGGCCGGCAGGAATCTCGATGATGTCGGTGTTGATGGCCAGGGTCATGTTGCGGCGCACGACGTTGTCGGCAGAGCCGGCCGCCACGGTGTTGTTCATCACCTTCACGCCGAAGTAGAAGGTGGTGGGCAGGATGGCCGGGGATGCATCCGGGTCGCCATCGTTGAGGGTGACCTTGATGTTGTAGTTGCCCTTGGTGCGGTCCTTGTGCGCAGCTGCCACGGCCTTCTGGCCGAGGTCGCCATTGTCCAGACCAACCGTCAGGGTCATGTTGCCGGCGTCGGCGGTGCCCTTGTACTTGCGCACCCGGCCATCACTCAGCGCGGTGAAGTTCACCGGGTTGAAGGTATCGCCGAACTCGCCCAAGTCCTCGATCTCGCCGACATCGACGTAGGTGTCGGCCTCATACTCGGTTTCGGTGTCCGCGCCGGTCTTGCCGCCGATGGCGAGGCGGCAGCCGGCGGCTGTGTTGAGGTTGTCTTCGGCCATGGGGGTTCCTCCAAAGGCTCATTGGATAAAAGCCGCGGCGCGGCCGGTGTTGGATTCAGTGGGTGGTGATCACGCGAACGGTGATCGAGCCCTGATAGGTGACGCCGTCAGCATCGCGCTGGGCGTCGGCTTGTTCGACACGGACGGACACGGCGCGCCCGACCGCCAGCGGCAGCCGCCGCTCGTCCAGGGCGGCGATGATCTCGCCGTTGATGCGCTTTACCTCGGCCTGACCGATGGCATCGGACCAGACCGACAGGTAGATCAGCCGCGTCTCGCGCTTGCGCCCAGCGATGGGGCTGGCGTTCGTCGAAACCTCGCGGTCAATCGACACGTAGGGCATATCAGCATTCATCGGGGCGCCGTCGTAAATCGGACAACTGACTTCAGCCTCAAGCCTGGCGAAGATCGCCTCTTGCAGCGCCAGCGACGGATCAGCCATTGCCTACCCCCTGGCTCGCCTTGCGCAGCGTCAGACGGATCGCCGCCTCGATATCGGCCATCACGTATTCCCTGTTCACGTCTATCGACGGTCTCAGCCACGGGTGAGCGGGCCTGGCTGGGATATCCGGGTATTTGCCGAAGAAGTGCTGCCCATCGGACTTGTTCTTAGTGTCACGCTGGCGAAGCGCATTCCGACGCCCGCGCAGCTGTGACTTGTCGCGGTTGTTGGTGTGCACCCCACCGACGGCATTGCGGTCGGCTCGCTGGTACATGGTGCCGGAGTAGCCCTTGGTGCCGTACTCGATGAAGCGCAAGTAGAAGAATCGGCGGTTGTCGCGCTTTCCCCGGATTCCGACTTGAGCATCCAGACCGCTGGGCGAGACATAGACCTTCAGAGCTGCCGCAGCTGCTCCGGTGTCTTTCGGGATCAGCTGCTGCTGGGTGGCCAAGATTCTGCCCGCCGCCTTCTCCATGGCAGGCTTCAGTTCGTTGTCCATGGTCTTGTTGATGTTGCGGAGCGTCCGGCGCAGCCGGATATCGCCCCGGATGCTCGAGCGGCGGGCCATGGCTCACTCCTTGGCCTGGGAGGCCTTCGCTGGCTTCGCAACAGATTCATCGACCTTGACGGCGTAGCCACGGGCGATCAGCCCCTCGGCATACGCCTTCTCCACCTCGAACACCTCGCCCTTCTCGCGCTCGCCGGAGGCACCGGAGAGCACGCCTAGGGCCTGGATCTTCATCTTCATGGTTCACCTCATGGGTTGGGGACCGATGAGCACAACAGCCTCATCATGGTCCTGTCGTTGTCGAGCAGTACGGCCTCGACCTGGTAGGTCACGCCGCGCTCGGTGAGTCGCCATTCAACTGCGATGTCCGTCCGCGGGCGGATGCGGATCTCGGCGGTGATCGTCGCCTTCAGTTGCTCGGCAACTGGAGCGACACGGCCGGTCGGCATGGTGATTTCCGCCCAGACCTTGCCGGCACCGACCCACGTCTTGGTCGCGCCGCCAGAGGCATTGCGGGTCAGCTCAGGGCGGGATGCGTCGCAGCGATGACGCAGGGGGCCGGCTTTCATCAGAAGCGCTTCCTGTACCAGAGCAGCCTTTCGACTGCGAGCGGCATGGCCGTGGCAATCGTGCCAACGGCCACAGCCTCGCGGTTGGCGTACCAGTGCCCGACCAACAGCAGGATGGCCTGCTCAACGTCGCGGGTCAGACCCATCTCGTCAGGCTCGACCGGCTCGGCGTCAACGAGCTTGCGGTCGCAGTGCTGCTCGACGTGGGCCTTGGCCGCCTCGATGTAGCCGCCAATCAAGGCGTCCTCTTCATCACCGTCGACCCTCAGGTGCAGCTTCACGGTGGCCAGGTCGAACATTTACTTGGCCTCTTTGGAAGCCGTCGGCTTGGTTTCCTTGGGCTTGGCCACCTTCGGCTTGCCGTCGTCACCCACCTCTACGGCCAGGCCCTTGCCGATCAGGGTATGGGCGTACTCGTCATCAGCATCGTCAAACACCGCACCGGCCTTGACCTGGTTCGAGTCAGCGCGCAACAGCGCACCATTGCCGACGAAGCCCCACAGAATCTTGATCTTCATGCTGCCTCCAGGAGCGAAAAGGCCGGCGGGGTGCCGGCCTTCGTTGGGGTTGGGTTACCCGGCAACCGGGAACCGGCCTTTGACCAGCGCCTCCTTGCGGCGCACGCCGAGGCCCAGGCGTTCTTCGACCAGCAGCGCGCGCTCGTTCTTGATGAACTGATCGTTGATCAGGCCCATCTTGAACAAGAACGACATGCGGTCGAACAGCGTGGTGGAGCGCGCAAAGTTCGCAGTCAGGAACTCGCCGCCGTTCTCCGCATCGCCTTCGTCCATGCTGTCGGAGGTGATCACCGGGCGGCCCCACAGGATCGGCGTGACCAGGCCCTGCAGGTTGGCGAACAGGTAGCGGTTCTCGCCATCCTTCTGCAGCTCGATGTTCATCCAGTCGAGCTCGGTCATCACCACGCCATCGGCGGACATCTTCGATTGCTTGCGCACCTGGTAGATGGAGCGGCGCACCAGGTCAATCGACGTGTCGCCAGCCTTGCTCAGGCCAGTGTCGTAGGCGGTAGCCTGGGTCATCAGGCCGTTCAGGTTCTCGCCGGTACCGTCGCCTTTGAGGATTTGCGCCTCCTCTTCGAGCTTGAGGTCGTAGCGCAGCAGCTGTTGCAGGTAGGCGAACAGCTGCGGCACGTCGTCCAGCGCTTCGTCGGTGACCGGCATCCAGACCGCAATCTTCTTGACGCGGTCGGTCTCGGTGGTGAAGGTCACGTTGCTGGTCGGCTTGAGGCCGCCCTCTGCCACCGGCGCCGCGCCACGGGTGTGCACGTTCTCGCGGAAGTAGGTGTAGCTCTGGCCGGAAACGGGGATCGCGGTCAGAAGGTCGCGAATGCGCAGTTCCTGGCGGATACCCGGCTGAATGACCGGATCGTAGTTCGGCACGACGATGCCGGCGCTGGTGACCTTCATTTCCTTCATGCTGGCCATGTCGGACTTGGTCACTTCGAGCTGGGCCAGGGAGGCGTTCTTCTGGCTCAGCGCCTTGTAAGTGTCGTCACCCTTGATCAGATCGATGAAGCTCTTGCCCTCACCAGGCTGGCCGCGCAGCTTGACGCCTTTCTGCTCGAGGTCGACGACCTGATCGATGACCTTCTGCAGCTCGCCCTTCTGGTCTTCGATCTGCTTTTTCAGGTCGGCGGTGACCTGATTGCCTTTTTGCACCTCATCCATGGCTGCGTCGTACTTTTCCTGCAGCCCTTCGAAGCCGTTCTTCAGTTGCAGCTCGATGGAATCCTTCAGTTCTTTAACTTCGCTCATGGCGATACTCCAAAATATTGGGTGAACAAGTTGGGAAGTTCTTTCAGCTCATCCACGATCGCCGTGGCCTCGCTCCCGCCGTCACGGCGTAGCGCGGTGTAGCCGAGCGAAGCGACCGCAGCCGCTTCCTTCTGCGAGAGGCCCATGCGTTCGCGCAGGGCCTTCTCGAAAAGCCTGATGTCCGACTTGACGCTGAGGACTTGGGCCTCGGGATTCATGCCGAACGGAACGAAGGAGGCCTCCCATAGCTCCGCCTCCTTGATGACGCGCACGCGGCGGCCGGCGCGCTCCTCGAAATCTGCCTTGATGGTGTTGAACCCGATCGACATGCTGTCGAGGATGTCGGCCTTCATCAGTTCGTAGGCGTCGCGGGCATAGCTGACGTTGAGGTTGACCTGGCCCTTCAGCAGGAGGCCGTGGTCGTCCTGGGTGTAGTCAGCAGCACCTACCAGGCGGGTCAGATCGTGATACAGGGCCAGCTTCAGCTGGCCTTTCCGGGTGGCCTTCACCCGGGTGAAGGCCCCTGGCACGATCACGTCGTCGCCCAGGTCCACGTTGTTGAATACCGCGGCGTAGCCCTCAAAATTGCCGGCTTCGTCAACGGCCTTGAGTTCGAACGGGCATTCAAGGTTCGCCATTTTTTTGCATCTCCCACCGGGTGACCCGGGCGTAGTCGCCGCCCAGCGGCGGGTAGTTTTCCTTTTCGCGCACCTCGTCGATCGACAGCCATCCGGAACCGCCCGATCCGCCCAGTGCGGCCTGGAAGTAGGCTGCCCGGCCAGCACTGTCGGCGCGCAGAAGGCCCTCGACAACGAACTCCACGAAGCGGTCGCCAGAGCCGAACAGCTTGTTGTTGAACTCGTCTTCGACGGTGTCGATGTAGGGCTTGAGGCCGAAGGTGATGAAGCCTGTCAGTTGCTGCTCCAAGTTGGAGCCCATGATCGAGGTCTTGCCGGCGCGGTTGGCCAGCCACAGCGGAACGCCGTAGATGCCCGCCAGGGCCTCCTCCTGGAACTGCTGCGACTCGATGAACTGGGCGTCCTTCTGGCTGATGCCGGCAGGAACGATCTTGGGGTTGCCCTGCAGGATCGCCATCTTGCCGATGTCGTCGGCATCGGCCTTGCGCACATCGGGAAACTTCTCCATGACTTGGGCCTGCTGCGCCTTGGTCAGGAACTGCTCATAGATGACATAGCCGCCGGTAAAGCCACCCTTGCGCATGAAGCGGGCCGACCACTGCTGACCAGCCTTGGCCAGGCCCATGGTCTCGGCCTGGTGCTCGATCGGCGACAGCCCGACAATGCCGTCCAAGCTGAACAGCTTGAAGTGCAGCATGTGCTCTGGGGACACCGGGAACGGGTCCCCTTCCTTGGGGGTGACCAGGTAGATCAGCTCCTCGTCGGTGTCGATCTTTACGGTCCTGCCATCCAGCGGCACCAGGCCGATCGGATCGCCATGGACGTTGCGCTCGATCAGGGCGAACGCATTGCCGCGCAACGCCATGTTCACGACCACGAACTTGAGGAAGTTCAACATGGTCATGTACGGATTTGGCTTGCGCAGCAGCTTGAGCATCCGGTCATTACCGGTGATCAACGCCCGACCGCCCTGCTTGTCCTCGTACAGCTTCAGCGGCAAGCCGCTCAGTGACTCGGAAAGGATCTTGATGCAGGACCAGACCATGCTGATGGACAAGGCCGTTTTGGCGGAGATCCGAACACCCGCCTTGGTGCGCTTGCCGCCAACCTCCAGGTCAACCTCGACATAGTCGCCCGTGGTCGGGTCGGTGTAGCCGAAGAAGCCCCAGGTCATGGGGTTGTACCATTTGAATGCCATGGTCAGCCTACTAGTCCAAAGAAGCCGTTGTTGAGGTAGTCGTCCATGCCGCCGCGCGCCTCTGGGTTGAGGGACATCAGCGAAACGGCGTTGAAGGTGGCCATGAGTGGGTCAATCTTCGCGGTACCGGACGCCTGCTTGGTGATCAAGAAAGCGTTGGCCGATGGCACGCCCTTGGCGTTACCGCAGGCCCAGGCCATCAGTGGCTGTCCGCAGTGCAGCAATGTGCCCTCGGCAAGCCGACGCTCGGTGGTCTTGATCGCGCCGGTGAGTTTCCAGCCCTGCGAGATGCCAACGATCTGCTCCTCGTCGATGCCGACATCCGCCAGCGCATCCAGAACCGCGCCGATGCCGGCCGGGTCGAGGCCGACCTTGTCCAACAGACCGGCCTCATTGATCCGGGCCACGATGGCGGCCAGCTGATCAACGTCGTCGCCGATCTTGTCGACGATGGTGAGGTCGCCAGTTGCCTGCAGGTCGAGCAAGCGCGGCGCCTCGGACTTGCGGCGCTCCAACACGGACGGGTGGGCCCAGGCATGCGCCCAGTGCAGCCAGGTGCGCGATTCACGAACCCGACCGATGACCGACAGGCCCAGCAAGTCATCCAGGCCGCCGCCGTCACCGCCGACGACGATGACCTCACATTGCTCGAGCAGATCATCCAAGGTCATGCCGGGCTTGGCCTGGGGCTCCCAGAACGCGGCACCGACCCAACTGTCGGACATCAGGGCCAGGCCGATCTCGATATTGAGGTGCTTGGCCAGGAAGCCACGCATCTCCGCCTCGCCGTCGATTTCCGCCTGCATGTGCAGGCGTTCGAGCGTTGGACGGTCTACCGAGTAGCCAATGTTCGGGTTTACCAGGTGGAAGTTTTCGGGCTTCCGGGCCTCACCGCTGTCGATCATCTCCTTCGAGAACTCGTAGATGATCGGCAGGAAGCGGTTGTCGTCGATGCGGCCGTCACGCACACCGCGGGCATAGGTCAGCTTCGACTTGAACACGCCGGCCGGAGGCTCGTTCGACTGAGTCGTCAGCCAGATGATGAAGCCCTCCGGCCTGGACAACAGGCCGCCGGTGGCTTCACGGATCATGTCCGCAGCCTTGGGGTTCTTGCCGAACAACCAGGCCTCATCGATCAGAACGCCGACCGCCTTCTTGCCGCCGACCACGTCGCTATCAGCCGCCACGACCTTGAGCGTTGCCCCCGTTTCGCGGTGGGTGATCAACCTCAAGTGCGGCTGCACATGCAGCAAGGCCTTCAGCTCCTCATCGTTGTTGACCATGTCCTTGGCCGGGATGAACGAGTTGTCCGCGATCTCCTTGGTCGGCGCGAGGATGATGAACTCGGCCGAGAGGCGCCAGTTGCGGATCAGCGCCGTCAGCATGATCCCAGCCGCAATGGTCGATTTACTGTTCTTCTTCGGGATGCAGAGCATCACCTCCCGAATCAGCCGCTCGCCAGTCTCACTGTTGTAGCTGCCGAACACGGCACCGGCGAACGCCAGCACCCACGGTGCGCAGGAAGCCTCTATGGTCGGGCTTCCCGGCGCATCGACGATCTTCAGCCCCTTGAAGACCTCAAGGCTGGCCTCCGCTTCCTCGGGGAACAGCGGCGGCGGGATGATCGATTCGCCGGCAGCCAGACGCCGCCACCAGTCCGGGCAGGCAGTTGCCCATTGCATGAGTTACCCCTTCACGACAGAGAGCGGCGGTTTGCCCTGGGCGTACCGCCCTTTGCCTGCCTGCTTGGCGGCTTCGGCCTTCTGCTCTTTCTTGCCCTGATCGGCGACCTTCCCGTGCACGTAGGGCATGAGGGTCTTGGCCGCTTCCAGGCGCATGCGCAGGTCGGCACCGTCTGCGTTCATCAGCTCGGTGAGGAACACGCGGGGGTCGTCCGTCGTCGCGAAAGTGACCTCGCTGCTCACCTCTGGCGCCGCTGGGTCATCTTTAACTTTTCGACCTGGTTTAACTTTGGTGCTGGACTCGGCTTTTTCGTGAAGCCGACGCCCGACCTCGGCCAGGACATCGGCGTCCTTGGCCAGCTTGGAGCCCGCTTGTGACGCGGTCTTCTCCGAATACCCGGCAGCGATCGCCGCCTCGCGGTTCGTGGCTCCCGACAGCAAAGCGTCAACAAACCGCCGCTTCTTGTCGGTTAAAGCCATCGTTAACTTTTCCTGAAACGGGAAAAAATGTGCGCGTGGGGTCGGTGGCGGTCTAGCTACGGCGGAATCCCAATATTTTTGGTCCCCCCCTCCACATGACCCAATTTTTCGATCTAGAGCCTTCGCCGTGCTTTTTTTCTTAGAAAAATAAGATTTTTATAGCGCTATAAGATCCCAGCAGCCTCTTCAGCCTGCTTCACCGAGTCATGGCAGGGCTTGCACAGCGACTGCCAGTTGTCCTGGTCCCAGAACAGATCCTTGTCGCCGCGATGCGGCACGATGTGGTCGACAATGAACGCAGCAGTGGTTCGCCCTTGCCGAGCGCAGTAGACACACAGTGGGTTGTCTCGCAGGTACTGCTCCCGCGCCTTCTGCCACCGGTAGTCGTAGCCTCGCTGGGAGCTGGTCATGCCGCTCCGCCAGCTGCCTGGGGTCACCACCTTAACCCGTGAGCCTGCGCTCTCCTTGATGCGAGAGCCGAGCGTCTTGAGCCGGGCCATCAGCCCTTGGCCTCGTTGATCTGGCGAACCACATCATCGGCACGCTCTCGCACTTCCAGCACTTGGCCATCGAACGTACGGACGATGGCGCAGGTGCCGTGCCACTGGGAACTGGCGCCTGCCTCTTGCACATGGGCAATCGCATCCGGGGCCAGGTAGTGCTTGAGGTGGTTGGTATCGGTCAGCGTGATCATGTGGTCACCCTTGCGCCTTGCGAGACAGGAAAAGGTCGGAGTAGCTGCGCAGCTTCTCCACACCCATGAACCCAACGGCGCCGCCGGCGAAGGTGGCCATGCCCTGTGGCAAGCCCATCCATTCGAGCAGCGGCACCAGGGCCAGCGTGATGAGTCCGCACAAGGCGCCCTCGAGGAGCATTTGCCGCCGAGTGCCGCCTCCATACACCACCCGAAGGACGGCGATTGCGACGGACAGCCCGGCGGCGTACAGCTGTGGCTGGTGAGCAATTACCCAGGCCAGCACGGCGGCCCAAAGGCCAGGATCTTTCTCAGGCATATGGGCCATCTCGATTCCTCCCGTTACGGGGAGCGGAAATGAAAAAGCCCCAGCATGTGCCGGGGCTTGGGATTGGGCAGAAACAAAAAAGCCCGACCTGTGACGATCGGGCTTTGCTCTCGCGGACCTACCGCAAAGTAACACGAAATCTATAGGGCAGGACCGGGGATGTCAAGCGGCTTCTCGGCGAGCATCCAATGCGCCGTCCACCCAAGCAATCCCAGCTTTCCACAGCTGGCGGGTCTTCTCCTGCCCGAAGCCAAGCTTCTTGCCCACCTGCTCCAAGCTGGCGTCGAAGGACGTGTAATACTTGATGATCACCTCGCCGCACTCTGGGTAGCGGTTCTTGAGGCGACCAACCAGGCGGTCGATCATCAGCGCCTCGTCATCGGTGATCATCGGCGTAACCAGCGTGTTCTCCCGCGACGCACAGCAGGACACACCAGACCCCAACACCACCCAGCGCCCCCAATGGTTCAGCAAGTCCTCTGCCGTTCTCTCTACCTTGTTCATGCCCTTCCCCTTAGTCCCCGGTGTAATTCGTGCCGCCGGCGCCCAGCCGGTTGCCTTCCTGATACAGCGCCTCCGGGCCAGTCGCCCGCGGCTTCTTCAATTGCTCGATCTGCCGGTTCGCGGCCCGCAGCCTCATGCTGAGTTGGGTCACCAGCTCATCCAGGGCCAGGGCCTCGCCAGTTGCGGCTGCCACCCAGCCCGAGGCGTTGCAGTGGTCGCACGGCAGTTCGTGAAACACCCCCTGAATGACCGCTCTCCCACGGCACACAGGGCACTGAGCCAGCTCGATCACCGCCTTCTTGAAGGCTGGGCCGTGGCTCTTTTTCATGCGTTGGAATCCTCGCCTATGGTTGTTTCCTGAATCAGCGCGCAACCCTTGTGCGGCGCGGCCTGCGGTCCGTTACCCGAATCGGCGTTTCTACCCTCCTTCCACCCATGGATGCGGGCAAAGCCCTTGCTGTCGAGAAACGCATGCCACTGCTCCAGGGCGGCACGCTTGCGCTGCTCGACGGTGGTCTGGATGTAGGCCTGGACGTTGTGGCCCATGGCGTGGTTGATCAGCAGCTCGCCGATCAGGAAGTCGATGCCCTGCTCGGCCCAGCAGCCCCGCGCCAGCTTGCGCAGGTCATGGCTGGTCCACTGGCCCTTGCCCAGGCGGGTGAAGGCGGTCGAGGCCTGCTTCTCGCTGAGGCACTTGCCGCCCTTGGCCGGGAACAGGTACTGACCGCTGTAGCCACGGGCCTGCTGCTCGGCGCGGTACCAACTGAGCAAGGCGCACACCTGCGCGGTCAGCGGCAGCGAATGCGCGGCACGGGTCTTGGTGTGCTCGGCCGGCAAGTACCAGGTACGGGTCGCCAGGGTGACGTGCGGCCACTGCGCCCGACGGGTCTCCCCGACCCGGTTGCCATGGCACAGCATCAGCAGGGCCAGCATGGCGTCGGCGGGCCGGTCGTGGATGGCCTCGGCCAGGTCGTCGAGCAGCTGCTTGATCTGCGTTTCCCGCAGGCGCGCGGCCTTGGCCTTGATCTTGGTCCGGGAGAAGTCGCTGAACCTGATCCCGGCCATGGGGTTGTGGGCGATCAGGCCCAGGCCGTGGGCCTTCTTGAAGGCGTCGGCCAGCAGGCCAAACACCAGGCGCACGAACTCGAGCGACAGCTGCTCCTGCAGCGGCCACACCAGCTCGCGGTCCAGCGTACTGCGGCTCACCTCGGCAATGGCCAGGCCGCCCAGGCGCGGTATCAGGTGGCGGGTGATCGCCGACTTGGCTGTCGCCTTGCGCTTGGCCGACAGGCTGCGGTTGCGCGCCAAGCGGTCGGCGAACCAGGCCAGCAGCTCGCCCACCTGCTCCCAGCCCGACACCGCCGCGGCGCCCTCGGCGGCCAGGCGCTGGCGGATCTCCGGCAACGCGGCCAACACCACCTTGGCGGACTGGTCCGGGTAGGCGCCGATCCGGTGCCAGCGCTTGCGCACCACCAGGTACCAGCTGCCGCGCGGGCGTGCCTCAGTGAAGCGAAAGCGCAGGCCCGGGTAACGCGGATCACGCAGCAGTACAGCGGACAGGTCATCGCTGCGGCGGCGCAGCTCGGCGTCGGAGAACGCGACCACCCGCGTCATGCCGCCACCGTCGCCGGCAACAGCAGGTAGGCGCGCAGTTGCTCCATCGCGTCGAAGTGCCCGCGACACACGATGGCCAGGTAGCCCTGCTCGTTGAGGCGGCGCAGGTAGTCGCGCTGGCTCGGCGACACGGCGGCCGGCTCGACGGTCGCCTTGAACTCGATATACAGGCCGAAGTAACCACCGCGGGCCATCGGCAGCACCAGGTCGGGAATGCCGGCCTTCACCCCTTGGGCCTTGAGCTTGGCGTCCACGGCCTTCAGGCGATGACCACCGTTGGGGACGTGGTAGATCAGCGCGTAGGCCTCTGGGAAGCGCAGTTCGATCTCCCGCATCAGCGCAGCCTGCTCCTGGCCCTCGCGGTCGATCGGCTTGGCGCGTGAGGGATTGACGGAGAAAGCCTTCATAGGCGCTTCCTCGCATCACGTTCTACCTGCTCGCGGCGAGCGCGAAAACGACGCCGGGCATCGTCGTAATAGGCCTGCCGACGGCGGTCTGCCGCTCGAATCGCCAGGCATGCGACCAGTAAAAGCGCGATCGGCGCGCAGGCCTTTAGAATTTCGATAGTCATGCGACCAACACCCCTTCGCTGATCAGTTGCGCCTGGGTGCGCATGACGCCCTCGGCGTGGTACTGCCGGGCCGTGTCGCGATCAACGACGCGGCTTCGACCGTCGCAGGCATCGTGGCAGGCGCTGCAGGCCCAAGCACCCTGCAGGTCGTTCGGCTTGATACCCACGCCACAGGTACCGGCCATGCGGTAGTGGGCCAGGACGGTGGTTTCGGGATTGCCGTTGCACACCCCTGGAATGCGCACCTGGCAGTCGCGGCCACGGGCGGCCTTGGTCAGTTTGGATTGGCGCATGGATCGCCTCCTTGCAGGTCGATGACGGTGAAGGCGCCGGGCCACATCCGGGCGCCGTGCGCCTGGGCCACGGTCTCCTCGCGGTACAACGCCACGGGCTCCCGTGCGCCAAAGGAAAGGTCGAGCAGGTCGCTGCGGCAGTAGAGCGCGTAGCGGTACTCAGCTGGGTTTGGGGTGAGCAGCGTGCTCATACAGCGATCTCCTTTCGGCGATAGCGGTCCGACAGCGGACGGTCGCTGGCGGGCTGCGCCTTCACGGGTGGCTGCCAGCTGGCGGACAGGTTCTCGAAGCGGTTGTACTGGCCCAGGAAGGCAGCGCGGACGGTGCCGGTCTCGATGTCGCGGCCCTTGCCAACGATGATCTCGGCTACGCCCTTGTATTCGCTGTTTTCGTGGTAGACCTCGTCGCGGTATACGAACAGGATCACGTCGGCGTCCTGCTCGATGGCACCCGATTCGCGCAGGTCGGACGGCACCGGGCGCTTGTTCGGACGCTCCTCGCACTTGCGGGAAAGCTGGCTCAGCAGCACGACCGGAATGCCCAGCTCGCGGGCCAGCAGCTTGCAACCGCGGCTGATGCTGCTGACTTCCTCGGTGCGGTTGCCGCCCTCGCCATCCATCAACTGCAGGTAGTCGATCACCAGCAGGTCCAGGCCGTAACGCATCTTGTGACGGCGGGCCAGGGAGCGGATGCGCCCCACGGTGCCGCCCGAGCGGTCAGCGATGAACAGGTTGGCCTGCTGCACATTTCGTGCGCCGAGGCCAAGCTCGGTCGAGTGGGACTGGCACGCGGAGCCGTTCTTGATCAGATTGAGCGGGACTCGCCCTTCCGAAGCCACAGCGCGGTCGATCAGCTGGCTTTGGCTCATCTCCAGGCTGACCACTAGGGCCGATTTCTTCTGGCGCACCGCAGCATCGAGGGCAAACCCCATGGCCAGGGTTGTTTTGCCCATGCCTGGGCGACCGGCGACGATGATCAACTGCTCCGGCTGGAGGCCGCCCAGCTTCGCATCCAGGTCAGCCAGGCCCGTGGACAGGCCAATCAAGGTCTCGCCTCGGCAATGGCGATCATGCCGCTCCTGCCAAACCTCCACCTGGTCCGCCATCAGGTCAGCAGCCTTCACCACCTCATCGGCATCACTGCCCGAATCGATAGCCATGGCGGCGGCCTGCACCGCGGCGATCTTGTCTTGGATATCGCCGCTGCCCTGGACAATCTCCAGGGTCTTGTCACTCAGGTCGTACAGGGCGCGCTCAATGGCCCGCTCCCGAACGATGCCCGCGTAGGTGCCGGCGTTGGCCACGCTGGGCGTGTTGGCGACCAGGGCAGCGCAGTGACCCAGCGCCTTGTCGCCGTTGTCGAGAACGCCGATGTGATCCGCAACGGTCAGAAAGTCCACAGCCTTGCCAGCAGCACGCAGCGCCATGATTCCGCGGAACACCTCGGCGTTCTCGGCGAAGTAGAACGACTCCGGCGACAGGTCGTCGGACAGGGTGTCGATCAGCTCCGGGCGCTGGAGCATGGCACCCAGCAGGCCGTGCTCGGCCTCGGCGTTGTAGGGCTCACGCATGGTAGTTACCCTCCACCACCTTGACGAAGTTGGACGGGGAGATCAGCCAGTCGAAGGTGCAACGGAATGGTTTCGCGCCATTCCGGCCGTCGATCTTGCCCATCAGGAAATCGCTGTTCTTGACCGTGGTGAAGAAGTCCCGCCAGAACTCCAGATCCTGGTGAACCGGGCTCTCCTCCCAGCGCGCTTTGATCTTGCTCGTGCGGTCCTTGTTGATCAGGACCACGCTCGGCAGTTCTGGCAGCAGCTCGTTGAACAGACCGACGATCCCATCCACCGGAACTCGTTTCGAACATTCGCGCATGCCCGTGGAGTCTCCTGACGGTTCCTTGATGGTTCCTTTACGGTTCTGGGGGCACGAGGTGCCGGGGTGGGGGGC